>JBEVIF010000323.1:0-5498 GCA_040510795.1 Acidimicrobiia bacterium | reverse complement strand
ACCTGGAGGCGATGGAGGACGAGCCGGCCGAGGAGCTCGACTCCGCGCATCTCTCGGGGGAGGAGGCGGTCACGCTGGTGACCGTGCACCGGGCAAAAGGCCTGGAGTGGGATGTGGTCGCAATCCCGGCCGTCACCGATAAGAGCTTCCCGGTGAAGACCGGGACTTTCCCCGACCCCGTCCGGTTCGCCCAGTTCCTTCCTCCGGAGCATCGCATCGACAACGCACTGGCCGACATGCCTGACGACGAAAAAGAGCGAATGGATTACTTCCGGGATCTGAACGCGCTACAGGAGTGGAGGGTTGCCTATGTGGCGGCGACCCGGGCCCGGTCGATGCTGATCATGACCGGTTCTTACTGGTATGGCCTCCCCGAGCCCACGATCAATGCCAAGAAGCCTTCTGAGCTCTTCGATCTCGTCGAACAGCACCCGGTTACGCGGAAAGAGGGTCATGTCGACGAGCCGGAGCGGCCGGCGCTGCTCCGATTCGCGGCTGCGGGCGTCACGCCCGACCCGTTGTTCGAAGACGGCTGGGACGGCGCATTGCGGGCCGCGGTCGTGGACGAGGATGCTCTTCTCCAGATGGCCGGGACGATGGGCGTCGCAGAGGCGTATCAGCAGAAGGTCGAGGAGATGCGCCAGACCCTGTTCGACCTCGATGCCCTCGGTGACATCGTTGCCGAGCCGGAGAAGACACGGGTCGTCTCGGTGACGGGCCTCGTCACCTATGCCCAGTGCCCCAAGCGCTTCTTCTGGTCCGAGGTCGACCCCTTGCCCCGTCGTCGCAACATGGCCGCCATCGCCGGCACGGCGTTGCATCGCCGGATCGAGCTTCATCAAAGGGGTCAGGTCCCCTTCGAAGATCTCGAGCCCGGGCTCTACGACGCCATGGACGAATCGACCGGCGAGGGCGGTTTCAAGGCTTTTCTCGGGTCCCGGTACGGGACCGAGGATGCGTTGTTGGTGGAGGCCCCATTCAGCCTGTCCACAAAGAGCGGATACGAGATCAAGGGCCGGATCGATGCGGTTTACGAGAGCGAGGGGAACTGGGAGATCGTCGATTTCAAGAGTGGGAGAAGGAGGGATGAGCCCAGTCGCCTAGTGCAGCTCCAGGCGTACGCGGTCGCTGCCGCCGAACTGGATCTCGGCGTGGACAAGCCTCACGAGATCGACGTCACCTTCGCCTATCTCGGGGGCGGGCTCGACGTCCACACGGCGCATGCCGATGAGGAGTGGCGGCAGGATGCGGCCAGGAACCTCGAAGTGCTGACCTCCGCCATCGAAGACGAGCGATTCGAGGCGGTGCCGGGTGACTGGTGTCACAGCTGCGACTTTCTCCGCTTCTGCGCGGAGGGCAAGAGCGAGGTCGGTGAATGACGATCCTCGTGGCGGGCCTGGCCGGGTACGCCATCGGCTCGGTGCCCACTGCTGTCTGGTTGGGCCGGCTCTGGGGGGTCGACCTCCTGCGGGACGGGTCGGGCAACCCCGGTGCGAACAATGCCCGGGGCCTCGGCGGGCACACACTCGCCATCCTGATCCTGATCATCGAGGCCGCCAAGGGTCTGACGGCTGTGGTGGTCGGCCTGGCTCTCGTGGGCGAAGCCGCGATCATGGGCGGCGAAGCTGCGGGCCTCGCCGCGGGGTTGGGTGCGGTGGCTGGGAACGTCTACAACGTCTGGCACCAATTCAAGGGTGGGAAGGGCCTCGGCATCAGCGGTGGCGTGGTCCTGGGTCTGTGGCCCGCCGCCTTTCCCTTCGTCGTGCTGACACTCGTCTTCGCTTGTGTCCTGACCAGGTCGACGGGGATCGGGACCCTCGTGACCCTGGGGGCTGTCCTCGTCGGCGCCTTCGCCTGGGAAATCACCGGGCTCGACAATCCGTGGGGTCTCGCCGACCCTGTGCTGCTCGTCTTGTTGGTGATTGGCATTGGTCTGATCATCGGCCCGAGGCATTGGCTGGATGCTCGCAACCGCCTCAGGTCACCCGTCCGTCCCTGATCTCCAACAAGATCGTCACCGGGCCGGAGTTCACCAACTCGACGTTCATCGAAGCCCCGAACACACCGGTCTCGACGCGCACCCCCGACCTGCGGAGTCCCTCCACGAAACGATCGACCATCGCCTCCGCCTCTTGTGGAGGGGCCGCCCCGACGAACGAAGGTCGTCGTCCCTTGCGGAGGTCGCCAAGAAGTGTGAACTGGCTCACGACGAGAGCCGAGCCATCGGTTTCGAGGAGCGAGCGGTTCATCTGCCCTGCCTCGTCAGGGAAGACTCTGAGATGGCCAACCTTGTCAACAGCACGAGCGATGTCGTCCTCCGTGTCCGAGGGCTCGATGCCGACGAGGAGGAGAAACCCTGAATCGATCGAGCCCACGACGACACCATCCATCTCGACGGAGGCCCGGGTCACACGTTGCACCACGATCCGCACGGATGGCGATTGTGGCAGCCCAATAGAGTGGTGCCGTGGCTAGGAAGTCGGCCGATCCCCCAGAATTGCTGACCGGGCCGGCCAACTCGCGGGTCGTCTACCTCCTGGACGCCGCCTCCGACTACGAAGCCTCCCTCCTCACCCGATGGGCCGGGGACGAGATCGGTCGCGAGCTCGAGACGGTCAGGATCACGTCGTCGCGCAGGGGCAAGGGTGGTGACATCGACGCCCTGACCGACACGTTGGCCGCGGCCGATGACCCCTTCCTCATACCACTTCGAGTCCTCTGGCTGGCACCGATCAAGAAGGGCCGAAGGGCCGTCAGCTGGTGGGACATGCTGCGACCAGGAGACGCCAGGGACCCGAGAGGGCTACGGGCGAGATGGATCAGAATGGCCCGACCGGGGCGGATTCGATTCACCGCCGCTGCAGGGGCTCATGCCTCGGACCTCGCCGACGACTATCAGGCCTCTGGCCAGGTGGACCCGTTGTCCAACTATGTGACCAGGAGGGCCTGGCTCATTCTCGACCGGGCCGAGCGGAGGCTGGTGGGCAACCGTTACAAGATCCCCCGGTTCGTGCCCGAGGCCATTCTCTCCCGCCGGGAGTTCCTCGAGGCGGTGGACGCCGTCGCCGCCGAGACCGACATGGCCCCGGCTCTGGCACGCGAGAAGGCGGAGCGTTATCTCCGCGAGATCGCCGCCACCCACTCGCCGTATGTGATCGATCTGATCGCCAACGGCATCCACAAGCTGTACAGCCAGGGCTACGGCGACATCAAGTATTCGGAGGACGACGTCCGACGTCTCGCCGCCCTGGGCGATGGCGACCCGATCATCTTCCTACCCGCCCACCGCTCGAATCTCGACCGTCTGAGCCTCCAATTCATGCTCTGGGAGAACGACTTCCCCCCCAATCACACGGCAGGGGGCATCAACCTGAACTTCTTCCCGGTGGGGCCACTCGTCCGACGCACCGGTGTGTTCTTCATCCGCCGCTCCTTCAAGGACAACCCTCTCTACAAGATGGTCCTGCGCTCGTATCTGGACTATCTGGTCGAGAAGCGGTTCCCCCTCGAGTGGTACATGGAGGGAGGGCGGTCGCGCTCGGGGAAGCTGATGCCTCCTCGTCTCGGGCTTCTGAGCTACGTGACGGATTCCATGCACCGTGGCAAGGCGGAGGATCTCCAGTTGGTCCCGGTGTCGATCGCCTACGACCAGATTCAGGACGTCCCCGACTACGCGCGTGAGGCGCAGGGAAAGGACAAGGAGAAGGAATCTCTCGGGTGGATGCTGAAGGCGGTGCGGTCGCTACGCCGGCGATACGGTGACATCCATATCCGGTTCGGGGAGCCTGTTTCGGCGCGGAGCATGGTCGGACCTACGGACCTCGGCGAAGAGACGTCCATCGGGCTGCAGAAACTGGCCTTCGAAGTGATGTATCGGATTGCACATGTCACCCCGATCACCCCGACCGCTCTGATCAGTGTTGCCCTGCTCGCCGCGAGGGGTACCGCCCGCACCTCAGCTCAACTGGCCGAGGGGGCCGCCCGGCTCGTGGAGTTCGCCCGAGCGCGGGACCTGCCCACCACCGAGGATTCAGATCTGCGCGACCCGTCGCGGGTGGCCACCATCCTCGATTGGCTCGCCGAGCACGACAACGTGAGCAGTCACGAGGCTCTCGGGCGGCGAGTCTTCTGGCTCGACGAGGACCAGATGATCCGAATCTCGTACTACCGCAACATGATCGTGCACTTCTTCGTCAATCGCGCCCTGGCCGAGATGGCGATCGGCGCGGTGGGCGAAACCGCGGAGGAGCACCCAGAGCAGGTGAGGAATGCCCTTCTCGCCTACCGCGACCTGCTCAAGTTCGAGTTCTTCTTCCCGGAAAAAGACCAATTTCTCGCGGACGTCGAATCCGACATCGGCATCGACGTCCCCGGTTGGGAGCATGTTCTGACCACGACCGGGTCGGCCGAGATGCAGGCCAAGCTCGGGTCGCCTCTGGCCTACTGGGCGGTGCTGCCGATCCTCGACGCCTATCAAGTGGTAGGTGACGAGTTAGAAAGCCTCAAGGGCCGATACGAAGAGAAGTCTTTCCTCAAGGCGTGTCTGGCCCGGGCGCGCATGTACCGGATCGAGGAGCGCCTGATTTCGGGTGAGAGCGCCAGCCAGGTCCTCTTCAAGTCGGCGCTTGCCCTCGCCGCCAACCGAGGCCTGATCGCTGACGCCGACGGTGTCGCCGCCCGCCGCGCCGCATTCGCCGTCGAAGTTCGCAACGCCCGGACCCTCGCCGCCGCCGGGCTGTAGGCGCCCGCTCAACGAGGTCTCCCCCATTTCTTGCGCGCCTCGTCGATCAGCTGGCGCGATGTCTTCGGCTCGGGGGGTACCAGCGGTGGGGGGAGGTCGGCGGGTTCCACGGCTGAAGTCTCCGTTGGAGACGGGGCCGGCTTTGGCGCCGGCTTGATGATCGTGCGCGGCAGCGGGCTTGGCGCCGGCGGCGTTTCGGTCTGCATCGATTCGATCCGGATCGTTGGCACCCGCTTCTCGCTTGGGCCGGGCATGGGTGCCGGTGCGACTGGCTCGCTTTTTGCCTCCATCGTGCGGGCCCGGCGGCGCAGGACGCGGCCGGCCCACAAGAGCAGGACACCTGGGATAGCGCTCCCAAAGGCACCGGCGAAGAAACCCTCGCTGATTCCCACGTCGGACAGCACGCCAATTCCCGCCAACACGACGAAGCCGAGCCAGAGTGTCCCGAGGATGGTGAGGACCCGCCCGAGACATCCGACAGGATTGATGTTCTGATCAGCCATCGATGCTCATTCAAACATCAGGGCCGGGTCAGCACCGCCCGAAGCCGCCAGCTGGCAAGGAGGAGCAGAACGGTGGCGTAGACGACCAATACGCCCAGCTCGGGGAGAATGTCGGCCACGGTCCCATCCCGGCGGACGAGCTCGGCGAACCCGTCGAGCGCCCATGCGTGCGGCGTGAGATGCGCAACCCGGGTCATTGCCGGGGAGAACAGCTCGATCGGGAGCATGCACCCACCGAGAGCCGCCAGCCCGAG
>JBEVIF010000322.1:0-4463 GCA_040510795.1 Acidimicrobiia bacterium | reverse complement strand
GACCTGGACCATCATCCACTCCCGATTCTGGAAGTTGCAGGTTCCCTATCTGGCCCGGCATTTCCGGGTGATCACTTATGACGGGCCTGGCAACGGGCGCTCGGATCGAACCGTTGACCCGCAGAACTATTCGTTGGCGGCACAGGCTTCGCATGCGATCGACGTCATGGATGAGACGGGCACGGATGAGGCGGTTCTGGTTTCGCTGTCCATGGGATCCATGTGGTCGCTGAGTGTTGCTGCGGAACATCCGGATCGAGTCCTCGGCCAGGTGTTCATAGGACCGTCACTCCCCATCACCCCACCCTCGGCTGCGCGGGCAGGCATCGAAGACTCCTTCTGGGCCGAGCACGTCGACCCCCAGATGTGGGAGAAGTACAACGCCCACTATTGGAAGACGAACTATCAGGATTTCGCAGAGTTCTTCTTCTCCGAATGTTTCCCCGAGCCCCACTCCACCAAGCAGCGCGAGGACTGCGTCGGGTGGGCGATGGAGACACAAGCGAAGGTGCTGGTCGCCGAGGCTACGGTCCGCGGCGTAGACCACAACACGGTTCTCGACTTGTGCAGCCGGGTCACCAGCCCCGTTTTGGTGATACACGGTGACGACGATCGGATCAGTCCTCTCGCCCGGGGTCGTCGGCTCGCCGAGGCCACCGCAGGAAGTCTCGTCACGGTCCAGGGCGGCGGCCACATCCCTCTCGCCCGGGACCCTGTGGTGGTGAATCAACTGATCAGGGAGTTCGCCGGTCGAATCTCTGGCCCGAAGGGGAGCCCGATCCGCTGGCCACGCGGCCTCAACCGGAGGAAGCGTGTCCTCTATGTCTCCTCACCGATCGGGCTGGGTCACGCCCGGCGGGACGTCGCCATCGCCAAGGAGCTGAAGAAGCTGCGCCCGGATCTGGATATCGATTGGCTCGCGCAGGACCCGGTGACCCGTGTCCTCGAAGCCGAAGGGGAGACCATTCACCCCGCCAGTGAGTGGCTCGCCAGTGAATCTGCCCACATCGCCTCCGAGGCATCCGGTCATGATCTGCATTGCTTCCAGGCATTGCGCCGCATGGACGAGATCCTGGTGGCCAACTTCATGATCTTCCAGGAGGTCATGGAAGAGGGCCTGTACGACCTGTCCCTGGGGGATGAGGCGTGGGACATCGATCATTTCTGGCACGAGAACCCGGAGCTGAAGCGGGGTGATCATGTCTGGATGACCGACTTCGTCGGGTTCCTCCCCATGCCGTCGGGTGGCAGTCACGAGGAGTACCTCACTGCCGACTACAACGCCGAGATGATCGAGCACATCGCCCGCTACCCCCGGATCCGCGACCTCGCCCTGTTCGTCGGCAGCCCGGACGACATCGTCCCCGAGGTATTCGGTCCAGGCCTTCCCAAGATCCGGGACTGGACCGACGAGCACTTCCAGTTCACCGGGTACATCACCGGGTTCGAGCCACCCACCGATGACGAGATGGCCTCCTGGCGGTCCGAGCTCGGCTACGGAGAGGACGAGAAGGTGTGTGTGGTCACTGTCGGCGGGTCGGGCGTGGGGCGCGACTTGCTGGAGAAGGTGATCGCCGCGTACCCGCTGGCGAAGCAGTCAATGCCAGAGTTGCGCATGGTGGTGGTGGCGGGGCCCCGCATCGACCCGGCCGGCCTCCCCGTACATGACGGTCTCGAGTACCACGGCTATGTCCATGGCCTCTACCGGCACCTGGCCGTCTGCGATCTGGCCATCGTGCAAGGAGGCCTCACTACCACTATGGAGCTGGCTGCGGCGAGGACCCCGTTTCTCTATTTCCCGCTGCGCAACCACTTCGAGCAGAACTACCACGTTCGTCACCGGCTCGACCGCTACGGAGCGGGGCAATACATGGACTACGCGGTGACCGATCCTGCGGCAATCGCAGCAGAGATCATTTCTCGAGCCGGCGCGCCCGTCGACTACCTCGCAGTGGAGTCGAATGGCGCCGCAAAGGCCGCGAAAATGATCTCTGATCTCACCTAACCGTCGTTGGCGTGAGTAGTTCGAGCGACCGCCCTGGTCGTCCGTAAATTTCACACGTTGGGTGTTTATTGGTTTAGTTGTCGCCGGACCGAAGAAGGAGCACCCCAGTGCCCACCCAAACGCCCATGGTGACGCTGAACAACGGTGTCGAGATGCCGATCGTCGGTTTCGGCGTCTTCCAGATTCCCCCGGACGAGACCGAGAAGGCCGTCGAAACCGCGCTCGATGTCGGATACCGGCATATCGACACCGCAGCCTCCTACGACAACGAAGGGGCTGTCGGCCGGGCGGTAGCCAACAGCGGCATCCCTCGCAGCGATCTGTTCATCACCACCAAGCTCTGGATCCAGAACCCGGGGGAGGCCAATGCGAGGAGGGCCTTCGAACGGTCCCTCGAGCGGCTGGATCTCGACCACGTCGACTTGTACCTGATCCACCAACCCCTCGGCGACTACTACAGCTTCTGGCGTGCGATGGAGCAGCTCCTCGCCGACGGGCTCACCCGAGCGATCGGGGTCGCCAATTTCTATCCCGATCGGTTAGTCGACCTGATCGAGCACAACGAGATAACGCCGATGGTGAACCAGATCGAGACTCACCCCTTCTTCCAACGCCACGCTGACCACGAGCTCATGCGCTCGCACGGGGTGCAGATGGAGGCTTGGGGCGGGTTTGCCGAGGGCCGCAACAACCTGTTCGCCGAACCGACATTGTCCGCGATAGGTGAAGCGCACGACAAGTCCGTCGCCCAGGTCGTGCTCCGATGGCTCATCCAGCGCGGCGTCGTAGTCATCCCGAAATCGGTCCGTCGAGAACGCATAGAGCAGAACCTCGACGTCTTCGCCTTCACCCTGACGGACGAGGAGATGACCCGGATCGCCCCAATAGACACCGGCGAATCCCTGTTCTTCGACCACCGCGATCCGGACATGGTCAGCTGGCTGAATGGCCGACGCGACAAATGAGACCCGGCTTGTTGTGCTCGGCTGAAACATCGCACACTTGTTGACACGGGCTTTCGACCTGTTCTACGCTCCGCCAAACTGAAACGTTTAAATCGAACGTTTCGGGAGCGCTTCGAGTGGCGCAAACGAGGAGGATGCATGAGACTGAATTCCAACCGCTCGGCGGTGTTCCTTGTCGTGATGACACTGCTGATCGCCGCCTGTGGTGATGGCGGTACGAGCGATACCACTGCCGCCCCCGACGAGGGGGCAAGCACGACGGCTCCTGCAGCGACCGAGGCGCCGGCCACCACGGCCGCTCCGTCTGAGGCAGCCGTCACTCTGACCTTCCTTGTGGACGATACCCAAAACACCATCGACACGGCCACGGCTCTGGCCGACGCGTTCACGGCTCAGAACCCCGACGTCGCCTTTGAGATCGAGACCCGGCCGGGCGGTGGCGAAGGTGACAACCTCGTCAAGACGCGTCTGGCGACCGGAGAGATGACCGATATCTTCTGGTACAACTCGGGGTCGCTGTTTCAGGCGTTGAACCCAACTGAGTCATTGGTGCCGATCACGGATGAGGCCTACGTCGAGAACATCGTCGACGCTTTCCTGCCCACCGTGACCGCGAACGGTGACGTGTACGGCGTTCCGGCCGGCACGGCTCTCGGGGGCGGCGTGCTCTACAACAAAGCCATCTACGAAGAGCTCGGGCTGAGCGTCCCCACTAGCTGGGAGGAGTTCGCTGCCAACAACCAGGCGATCCTGGACGCGGGCACCGCGGCCCCGGTGGGTCAGACCTATATGGCACCCGACACATGGACCTCTCAGCTGTTCATCCTCGCCGACTATTACAACGTTCAGGTGCAGGATCCCGACTGGGCCGAGAAATACACCAACAACCAGGCGAAATACGTCGACCAGCCTGCGCTGACTGGATTCCAACGACTGCAGGAGGGATTCGAATCGGGCTGGTATCAGGAGAACTTCGGGTCGGCCACATTCGACGACGGGCTCAACATGCTCGCCACCGGCGAGATCGCCCACTATCCGATGCTCAGCTTCGCCCTGAGCACGATTGCCGAGAATCACCCGGACGCCATCCAGGACATCGGGTACTTCGGGCAGCCGGGCGACGATGCCGCGACTCATGGATCGACGATCTGGATGCCGGCGGGCATCTACATCGCCGGCACCAGCGAGAATCAGGACGTCGCCAAGGAGTTCTTGGGGTTCGTCGCCTCGATCGAGGGGACTGACGCCCAGACCGCGGCGGTGGCGCCACAAGGTCCATACATGATCGAAGGGTCGTCCCTCCCTGCAGACACGCTGCCTGCGGTGCTCGACATCCAGGCATACATCGATGGTGGAAACGTCTCGCCGGCCTTGGAATTCCTCTCACCGATCAAGGGTCCGCAACTCGAGTTCCTCACCGTGGAAGTCGGGTCCGGTCTAACCACCGCCGAGGAAGCTGCAGCCCTCTACGACGAAGACGTAGTCGCTCAGGC
>JBEVIF010000321.1:0-3014 GCA_040510795.1 Acidimicrobiia bacterium | reverse complement strand
CACCCGATGGACGCTGCGAGCGAAACGTGCCATCTCTTCGCGGAGCAACTCGGGGTCGCCCCGATCCCAACCGTCGGACACGATCAGTGCCACCGGCCCGCCACGCCCCACCCTCCGGCTCCATTCGACGTTGAAGGTGTGGAGCGCCTCGCCTATCCGGGTCCCACCCGACCAATCGACTACGTGCCCGGCGACCTCGTCGATCGCCTGCGCCGGGTCGCGCCGTCGGAGCTGGCGCGTTATCCGGGTGAGCCGGGTTGAGAAGACAAATGCTTCGAGATGGCCCAAACGGTCGCGGGCGGCATGGGCGAAGTAGAGCAGCATCTCGACGTACCGCTCCATCGAGCCACTCACGTCGGCGATGATGATCAAGGGCCGTCGCCGGCGGCGGCGCTCCGACATGGCGAGCCTGAGCAGCTCGCCTTCCGTGCCCACGGCTCGGCGCAGCGTCCGACGTAAGTCCGGTTG
This sequence comes from Acidimicrobiia bacterium, assembly GCA_040510795.1. GTDB lineage: Bacteria > Actinomycetota > Acidimicrobiia > Spongiisociales > ZC4RG35 > JARDZU01. The sequence goes on along the minus strand of JBEVIF010000321.1, from coordinate 2,546 downwards.
GGAACCGTTCCGTGCTGGGGCGAAGCGTCGGCTCCTGGCATCGGCCGGTCTCCACATCATCCTGGCGATGAGACGGCGGACCTCTTCACTCTCGGCGGCCGACATCTCGCCGAAGTCGCGCCGCCCCAGCCGCTCGGCTGCAGAGGCCCCGGTTCGATCGGCAACCTCCTCTGTCTCAGGACCCACGGCTCCCGAGGAAACCACCGAAAGCCCGGTCGTCACCGAAGCGGCCTGTGAAGTCGAGATCACGGGTGCCGGTGTCACCGCCGCACCTCTGCCAAAGAAGAGGTCGAACGCCTCATCGAAGAGTGGGACCTCGGAGGGGCGGATCACGATGATCGATCGGAAGGCGTGGTACACGTCCTCACGCCGTTCCAACCCGACAGCGACAGCGGCTCTCGACAGCTCCCCCGCCGACTGCGGAGGGAGCCGGAACCCGAGCCCACGGAGGTGGCGCACGAAGAGCACCAGGTTGTCGGCAAACGCGGTCACTCTTGCCAGCCTGGCTCAGTCGACCACGGGCAGCGGGAAGCGAAGCGATGCAGCCGCCACATCAACAGCCGAGCCATCGGGGAGATTGACGAGCCGTCCGCCCGATCCGATGACCCGTTCGATCGCCTCGGCGGCGATGTCGGGGTGGTGGCGGGTCTCTGTGCCGCAAACCGGGCATCTTTTGGTGCCCCGGCCGATCCACCTACACGCCGGGCACACGACACCGGGCTCGGGCTGGGTACCTGCGCCGGCGAGGAGATCGACCGCGGCCAGATTGGTGGCTGCGAGGACCTGGTCGAGGCCCCAGGCCACGGTCTGCCCGGCTTCCGAGCCAGCAGCCAGCTGCTCGGCCACCGCCCTGGAATTTCGGTTCCGCGCCGCCTTTTCGAGAGTCGACACGGCTTCCTTCACGAGATGGGCGGTCGCCGTCGCCGGGTCGATCACAAAAGTTCCGATCATCCGCTCCCGGAGGTACGGGTGGAGGTGCCCGGCAAGCTCCTCGACCTGACCCTGGTGACCACCTATCGCCACCCATGTCACCGGATCGTTCTTGTGCATCTCGAAGAACCGCTCGGCGACTCGATCGAAGTGCTTCCGTGCCATCTCCTCGGCGGCGTTGCGCGCCCCGTGCTCGGCAAGACCCTTCCATCCGCCGTAGTTGGCTTTGTGCCCAGTCTCCTCCTCGACCACTCCGGCCGGTTCCATCTCTCCGTCCCTCTTGACGAAGATGTCTGCCCGGCGTCTGTCGGTGGTGGCGACCAGGGTCACAGTCCGCTCGGGCAGGGCGCGGATCGGTCGCAGGTAGGGGGTGTCGGCCAGCATGGCCACATCCCAGACCTCGCCGGAAAGTGCCTCGTAGCTCACCTCCCCGTCGGTGGCGAATATGGCCACACCCGGCGCCGGCTCCGTCTCCAACCGCCAACTCAGCTCCAATACCGACCGGACCGCTTGCCGGACTGCCTTCTCCTCACGGTGATCGCCCTCGGCCGCCGCCTCGCGGATCGGGCGGAGCAAATCGGTGAGCCGAGCAGACGGGTTGACCTGCATCGGTCGGGACAGGTAGACGGAGAGCACCGGCACGTCCGCCTCGGCGAGCCGGTCGAGCGTTTCAGCGTCGATCATTGGACCCCTCTATGAGGAGGAACATAATCCAATCGGTGAGATCTGGCTCACCCGGCGAGCAGCGACTCCAACCCGGTGGAGCGCACCCGTTCGATGTCCTCGCGGTACTTGAGCGCCACACCGATGGTCTGCTCGATCACCTCTGGGGTGAGCCGGGTGGCGTCGAGCACGGTGAGCGCCTGCGCCCAGTCGAGCGTCTCCGCCACTCCCGGAGGCTTGAACAGATCCATCTCGCGCAACCGCTCCATCACTCTCGCCAACTCTGAGGCGAGGACATCGCTGATGCCTGGAACCTTGCGTCCGACGATGGCGACCTCGCGCTCGAAGGTGGGGTAGTCGATCCAGTAGTAGATGCACCGCCGCTTCAGTGCGTCGTGTATCTCACGTGTCCGGTTGGAGGTGAGGATGACCACGGGCGGATCCTCGGCGGCGATAGTCCCCACTTCGGGGATGGTGACTTGGAAGTCGGAGAGCAGTTCGAGCAAATAGGCCTCGAACTCCTCGTCGGCCCGATCGATCTCGTCGATGAGCAGCACAGGCCGCTCCCCCAAAGCCGCCAGTTCGACCGCCTTGAGCAGCGGGCGCGCCACCAGGTAGTCGCGGCTCATGATGTCCTTGACATCGGCGGCCTGGCCCACGCCGCGCGCCTCGAGCAGCCGTATGGCGAGCATCTGCCTGGCGTAGTCCCATTCGTAGAGGGCATGCCCGGCGTCGAGACCCTCGTAGCACTGCAGCCGAATGAGCGGGGCGTCGAGGAACCCGGCAAGCACCTTGGCCACCTCAGTCTTGCCGACGCCGGCTTCGCCCTCGAGAAAAAGTGGCCTGCCCATTTGCAGACCGAGATGGATGGCGATGGCCAGGCTGCGATCGGCGATGTACTCGCTCCCGTCGAGGGCTTGCTGTACGGCGTCGACGTCGGCGGGAAGCGGGTT
>JBEVIF010000320.1:0-4148 GCA_040510795.1 Acidimicrobiia bacterium | reverse complement strand
TCCTGGCCAACGCCACCCTGGCCGTCCCGATATCCATTCTGACCGAGACCACGCTGGCATTCCTGGGGCTCGGTGACCCCTCGGCCGCCTCATGGGGCAAGACTCTGGAAGAGGCCTTCGTCAACGGTGCCATGGTCAGGAACGCCTGGTGGTACTTCGTCCCCGCCGGTCTCGGGATCCTGGCGGTCGTCCTCGCCTTCACCCTCATCGGGCGCACTCTCGAGGAAATCGCCAATCCGAGACTGAGCCGGGCTCGATGAGCGAGCTGATGCTGTCGGTGCGTGATTTGGAGGTCACCTATCACGGGCACGGTGGCGACGTGCCGGCGGTGCGCGGGGTGAGCTTCGATCTGGAAAAGGGGGATTCTCTCGGTCTCGCCGGCGAGTCCGGGTGTGGCAAGTCCACCCTGGCCAATGCATTGCTTCGTCTCCTCCCGGCCGGGACGGAGGTGACCGGGGAGATCACTCTGGATGGGAAAGATGTCCTCAACCTCACTCCGGGAGGACTGAGAGCCGCCCGATGGACCTCCGGGGCCATCATCTTCCAGGGGGCGCTCCACGCCCTGAACCCGGTCCAGACCGTGGGCGAGCAGATTGCTGAGCCGATGTTGGTCCACCAGACCGCTGCCAGCGACGTCGTTGCCCGCGAACGTGTCGTCGAGCTGCTCAGGCGGGTCGGCCTGCCGGCGGCCCGGGCCGACTCTTATCCCCACCAGCTGTCGGGAGGCCAGAGACAGCGGGTGCTCATTGCCATGGCCCTGGCATGCGACCCGCTTCTCCTCATCGCCGACGAGCCGACAACGGCGCTCGATCTCATGGTCCAGGCCCAGGTATTGGCGCTGCTCCACGATCTGAAAGAGGAGCGTGACCTGACGTTGATGTTCATCACGCACGATCTCTCGGTGCTCACCTATGCCTGTCGGCGACTGGCGGTGATGTATGCAGGACGGATCGTGGAGGAGGGTCCCGCTTGGGACGTTTTCGAGAATGCATCGCATCCTTACACCCGGGCACTCGCCGCAGCTTTTCCCACCATCGGTGACGAGACCTCGCGGATGGCGCCGTCGGGTCTGGGTGGCGACCCGCCGACACCCGGCAACCTGCCCCAGGGATGCCCCTTCCATCCTCGATGCCCTTTGGCCCATGACGCCTGTCTGCCGGCCGAGCCCGGCTTGCGTTCGTCGGGCCTGGAAAGGAGTGCGGCGTGCGTGCTGGTGTGACCAATCTGGTCGAGGTGGAGGACCTGCACGTCCATTTCGGAGCGGCCCGAGCCGTCGACGGCGCCTCACTGCATGTGTCGCCGGGGGAGGTGCTGGCTCTGGTCGGGGAGTCGGGGTCGGGGAAGACGACGCTGATCCGGGCGATCCAGGGCTTGCAGAAGCCGACCTCGGGCCAGATACGGGTTGAGGCTGTGGGCGACGATGGCCCGAGACCGAAGATCCAGACCATTTTCAACCCCAGCGTGCAGATGGTCTTCCAGGATCCAACCGGCGCCCTGAACCCCCGACAGACGATCTACGAGATCGTGGCCGAGGGCCTACGCATCCAGCACGGTGGCGGCATCGAGCAGGAACGAGTAGCGCAGGCACTGTCCCGGGCAGGTCTGCGCCCACCGGAGCGGTTCTTCCACCTGTATCCGCATGAGGTGTCGGGTGGTCAACGTCAACGCGTTGTGATCGCCGGAGCAATGGTCATGGAGCCACGTCTCTTGCTGGCAGACGAGCCTGTGGCCAGCCTGGACGCCTCCATCCGCGGCGAGATCCTCGCTTTGATGCGCCGTCTTGTGGACGAGACCGGGTTGGCCATCCTCGTCGTCACCCATGACCTCGGTCTCGCCTGGAACATCGCCGACCGGGTCGCCGTCATGTATCTGGGTCGGATCGTCGAGACGGGGCCGACCGAGCAGATCCTGGAGAACCCCCGGCATCCATACACCAGGGCGTTGCTGTCGGTGGTACCCGAGACAAGGGAGATGGAGCAGCAGATCCTGATCGGCGAGATACCAGATCCGGCTCGGATCCCGTCGGGATGCCGCTTCCACCCCCGCTGTCCTTTGCTCCAGTCCGGGGTCCTTGCGCCGGAGATCGCAGCCCGTTGCCCCATCGATGACCCGGGCCCGACTGCGGTGGGTGCAGTCTCGGCGGCTGCCTGCTGGGCCGTTCCCACGTAGCGGAGCTCAGTCCGCTACTGGAAGCGCGAGCCGGAACACCGATCCACCATCGTGTCGATAGTCGAGCTCGCCACCCATGATCCGGGCCAGGCTCCTTGCAACGGCGAGTCCCAGGCCCACCGAGTTGGGGGTGCGTCCGCCACTGTCGGCGTGGACGAAGGGCTCGAACATCGTCGCCACCCGGCTCGCCGGTATCGGGCCACCCGAATCCTTGATATCGATGTTCGCACCGGTTGTGTCTGACGTGACCCACACCGAGATCTCGTCGCCTCCGTAACGGATGGCGTTGGTGATGAGGTTGCGCACGATTTGCCGGAGGCGGTTCGGATCGGCCCAGACTATGGCGTCCCCTTGCCACGAAATGCTTCGACCTGACTCACGGCCGGATGTCTCCACCATGTCGGCGAGGTGTTCGCCGACAGGTACCGCTGACGGGTAGAAGGTCATGGTCCCGGCCTCGAGGCGCGTAACCGTGAGCAGGTCGTCGACGATGCTGGAGATATCGGCCGACTGACTGGCGATAAGGCGGACGAGGGAGCGTGCCTCATCCGGTTCGAAGAGGTCCCACGAGTCCGATAGCTCGCTGGCGAAGCCCAGGACCGCGGCCAGCGGAGTGCGAAGCTCGTGGCTGATGCTGGCCAGGAACTCACGCTTTTCGTGGTCCAACGCCTCCAACTCGGAGACCCGCACCCTGGCCAGCTCGGCCTCCTGACGAGCACGTTCGACCTGGAAGCGGGTGGTGGCGAGACTGGCCCGGCGTTCCGCCTGGTCCGTGTGCAGGTCGCCGTCGAGGCGGTGGTACTCCCGGTGACAGGCCAGTGCCCCGGCATAGTCGCCGAATGCTTCGAGCAGGTCGGCGCGAAGCGCCGTCGCTCGAACCAGCAACCGCTTCATGTCCAGCCTCTTGCTGCGGTCTGCTGCTTCCTCCACGAGCGTTCCCGCCTCTTCGTTGCGGCCCGCGCCGATGAGCCAACCGGCGCGATCCAGGGCGAGTTCGATGGCCAACTGGTCGAGTCCCCCTGAGGTGGCTTCCGTCTCCGCTGTCACGGCCGCATTGATCGCATCGTCGATCAGGTCGGAAGCGGCTAGAACGTGAGCCCCCAGGGATCTCCCGTAGGCGACGGTATGACGGCCATCGTCTCCGAGTTTCTCGCCCCTCTCGATGATCTCTGCCGCAAGCTCTCTGACCCGGTCGATCGCCTCCGTTCGCTCGTCCTCATCGCCCATCGCGGCGAGGGCGAGGAGCTCGAATCCTTGATTGATCTTCGCGGTGCCGACCCGGAGCTCATCACCTAGCCCGAGATATACGGACTCAGCTTCCACGAAGAGATTGAGGGCTTCCTTGTGTCTTCCCTCATGGCTGAGGGCGATCCCGGTGAGGTTCGTCAGCAGCCCGACACCGAGCTCGTCGTCGGCCAGCTTGAGTGGTGCCCGGGCCCTCTCCAGGTACTCGAGCGCCGTCGAGCTGTCACCGACGTCTCCATACAGGTCGCCGATTGCCATCAGGGCATTGGCAACCCCACTCATGTGTCCTTCCAGCTCGAACTGCGCACGGGCCGACAATTGGGAGTCGAGAGCGTCGTCGAGACGCCCCATGGAGCTCAGGGCCCATCCCTTGTGGTGAAGGGCCCAGGCGCGAGCCGCTCCGTCTCCGACGGCGTCGGCTAGGGCGATAGCGGAGTCGGCCACCGCCACTGCCTCGGCAGAGTCGTACTCATACAGGGCAGCGGAGAGCTCATTGAGGGCGGCGAGCCGTTCCGTGTCGTGTTGCGCTTCCTGGACGCGCCTTCGCTTCATGGAGAGAGAGTCCATGTCCAGAAGAAATCGGCCTCATGAGGCGGTACTTGACCTCAACGGGCCTTCCTACACCATGTAGGAGCGCACTGGATCCTTCTCCTGAAGGATGGGCCGGTTGGCGGCGAGGGCAGAGATGTCGTGTGTGGTGTCGCCGTCGAGGGCGAGATCGACGAGGATCCGGC
>JBEVIF010000319.1:0-4052 GCA_040510795.1 Acidimicrobiia bacterium | reverse complement strand
CGGGAGTCGGGGTCCTGTTCGGCGGTCTTGTCTGGTTATTCGACCGTTTCACCGGCCCCTATTTCGAAGTGGCCGGATTCGTCGTTTCCACCCTGATCGCGGTCAACGTCTTCTGGGGACTGATCAACTGGCTTCCGATCCGTCCACTGGACGGCGGCCATCTCTTCACTTCTCTGCTTCAGAAGGTGATTCCCTCCCGAGCGGAGGTCATCGCCAATGTCGTGTTCTTCATCACGGCGGCGGGCGCACTCGCATGGGCGCTGTGGACCCAGGCGATCTTCCTCGCTCTCATCGCGGGTTGGCTGCTGATGGGGGAGCTGACCCGGGGCAGAGGCGGTCAGAGGCGGCCTCCCGCTCCGATCCCACAGATGACGTTCGATCCCCCGCCCAGCGACGCCGATGTTCCGCCCGACCAGGCACCGGTGCCCGACGCCGATCTCGAGCCGCAGCCAAATCCGGGGCCCGAGCCCCAGGCCGAGCCCGAGCACTAGCGGGCAAGTAGCTTCCCGCCACGATGGACTTCGCCTACAGCCAGCGGGTCGAGGAGTTGCGGACGCGTCTGCTGCGGTTCATGGAAGAGGGGGTCTACCCGGCTGAGACCGTTTACCACCGGGAGATGGAGGAGTCGGGCAACCCCCATCATCACCCGCTTGTGATCGAGGAGTTGAAGGTCGAGGCCCGCAGCCGCGGGCTGTGGAATCTCTTCCTCCCCGATTCCGAGCTCGGAGCCGGCCTCAGTGTTCTCGAGTACGCACCACTCGCCGAGATCACAGGTCGGAGCCCCGAGATCGCCCCCGAGGCCATCAACTGCTCGGCGCCGGACACCGGGAACATGGAGATCCTCCACTTGTTCGGCACTCCTGAGCAGAAGGAGACCTGGCTCGCGCCCTTGCTCGACGGCGAGTTCAGGTCCTGCTTTTCGATGACCGAGCCCGACGTCGCCAGCTCGGACGCCACCAACATCCGCACCCGGATCGTCCGCGAGGGCGACGTTTACCGGATCACCGGTCGGAAGTGGTTCAGCTCAGGCGCCGCTTCAACCCGGTGCAAGGTGTCGATCGTGATGGGGGTCACCGACCCCGATGCCGAGCCGCACCGTCGTCAGTCGATGGTGCTTGTCCCGATGGACAGTCCCGGCGTGGAGGTGGAGCGCGAGCCGACGGTCTTCGGCTATCAGGATCGGGGAGGGCACCCGCAGATCCGATTCGCCGACGTGAGAGTCCCGGTCGCGAACCTCCTCGGAGAGCAGGGTGGGGGGTTCGCGATCGCCCAGGCCAGGCTTGGCCCGGGACGGATCCACCACTGCATGCGGGCCATTGGCGCCGCTGAGCGGTGCCTCGACCTGATGGTGCAGCGGTCCCAGGCTCGGAGCGCCTTCGGGCGGCCGCTGTCCGAGCAGGGGGTGATCCAGGAGTGGATCGCCGACGCTCGGATCCGGATCGAGCAGGCCCGTCTGCTCGTCCTCAAGACGGCGTGGATGATCGACGAAGTGGGAGCGAAGGCAGCCCGCACTGAGATCGCTGCGATCAAGGTGGTGACGCCGGCCCTTCTCACCGATATCGCCGATCGTGCCATCCAGCTCTTCGGGGCCGCCGGATTCACCGCGGATTTCCCGCTGGCACGGTTCTATTCGATGGGGCGTTGGCTCCAGATTGCCGATGGGCCAGACGAGGTGCATCGCAGGTCGGTTGCTCGCGCTGAATTGGGGCGACTCAGTCCGGGCGCCGTCCCCGAGCCCTATCCCTTCGACTGAACCCGCTCCAATCCGCCATCGGTCCGGCTCCGAATCCTGTTTGGCATCCCGGTCCCAACGGGAACGAAAAGCCTTGATGTTGCGTTTACGGGAGTTCAGAGATGGTTAGTCCTGTGACCTTCGATGTGAGGTTCTCGACATGGCGGGAGGATGCGGCCTGTCTCGACGTCATCGATGAGGTGTCGTTCTTCCCTGATGCGGAGGACCTGTCCGCCATCGCCCGGGCCAAGGCGGTCTGTGCCACATGCCCGGTCGCATCCGAGTGCCTGACTTGGGCGATCGAGACCAACCAGAGCGAAGGTGTGTGGGGAGGTCACACCCCCAAGGAGCGCCGCTCGATCCGCCGCCGCTGGATCGAAGAGATCGAGCAAGCCTCGTAGTACGCAGCTATTTCCTACGCCTCTCCGCGGGCTCGTCGACGTCAGGTCCGTGCTCGGCGGCTACGTGGAGCAGCGGGTCACCCGGGTTGACAAGTGGGTTGAGGTTGCGGGCGATCACCCAACCCGAAGTCGTCGTCTTGACCCGAGTCGGTCTGACGCCAAACGCGTCCGAGATCCGGGCGACCTCGTCACCCGCTTCGACACGGTCGCCGAGCTTCGGTGAGATCTCGACGAGCCCGCCACGTCGTGCCCTCATCCATCGAGTCCTCCGCACCAACGTGGTCGCGCCGGGCCTGGGGAGTCTCATGTCGACCATCCTCATCGAGCGAAGTGTCCGCATGACTCCCTCGAATCCGAGAGAGATCGAATCTTCGTCGGTTCGATCCGCCTGGCCCGCTTCATAAAGCAGCATCTTGATTCCCTGTTCGGCGGCTGCCTGCCGGAGGGAGCCATCACGCACCCGGGCCTTGATTGTGAACGGGGCGGCGAATGCCCGGGCCAGCTCGAGAGTTTCCGGATCATCGATGTCTGCCCGAAGCTGGGGGAGATTTGTCCGATGGTTCGAGGCCGTATGGCAGTCGATCCCGACGGAACAGTGTGCCACGACTTCTGTCATGAATAGATGAGCCAGACGCGACGCCGTCGAGCCGCGGGCGGAGCCGGGGAAGACGCGATTGAGGTCGCGTCGATCGGGGACATATCGGGAGCGGACCATGAATCCGAGCGGGTTCACGATCGGCACCGCGATAACGGCGCCTCGCAGGTTCTTGGCGTCGAGGGCCCTCATCACCTTGCGAACGACTTCGACTCCATTGATCTCGTCGCCGTGGATGCCGCCGGACACCCAAACGTTAGGCCCGGAGGTTCGCCCGTTGATCACGGCGATTGGGAGTGAGGCCTGCGTGCCGGCGGGGAGGTGGGCGAAGGGGAGCTCGATCCTCATCTTCCGCCCGGGAGGGACTGTGACCTTGCCGATCGTTATCGGATCGTTGCGGGGGTCAACCACGGCCGGATCGGGCCGCCGGCTCGTGGACGGCGTGGTCCTCGATGAATTCGATGATCGCATCGGCGATGTCGATGCCGCTCGCCGTCTCGATTCCTTCCAGGCCGGGCGAGGAATTGACCTCGAGCACCATCGGCCCGGCATCCGACTGGAGCAGGTCGACCCCGGCGACGTTCAACCCCATCGTCTTTGCCGCTCGGACCGCGGTGGCCCGCTCCGCCGGCGACAGTTTGATCGATTCGGCGTAGCCACCTCGATGGAGGTTCGACCTGAATTCCCCGGGCGGGCCCTGTCGTTTCATGGCGGCGACGACCTTGCCTCCGACGACGAACGCCCTGATGTCGGCGCCACCCGCCTCCTTGACGTACTCCTGCACCAGGATGTTGGCGTCGAGTTGACGGAAGGCCGAGATCACCGAATCGGCAGCCTTCCTCGTCTCGGCCAGGACCACACCCAACCCTTGTGTGCCCTCCAGCAACTTCACAACCACAGGTGGGCCGCCCACCACCTCGAGCAGCCCATCGATGTCCTGGGTCGAATGGGCAAAGCTCGTCGTGGGAAGCCCGACGCCGGCACGTGAGAGGAGTTGGAGCGAACGCAGCTTGTCCCGGGACCGGCTTATCGCCTGCGAGTCGTTCAGGGTGAACACGCCCGCCATTTCGAACTGGAGCACCAATGCCGCCCCATAGAAGGTGTAGGTGGCGCCAATCCGGGGGACCACCGCGTCCGGCCGCAGCTCGTCCCCCCGAAACAGGATCTTCGGCGTCCTCGCAGAGATTTCCATGTAGCACCGCAAGTAGTCGACTATCGCCACCTCGTGGCCCCGGTGCATTGCGGCTTCTCGGAGCCTCTGCGTCGAGTACAGACCCGAATTGCGGGAGAGGATGGCGACCTTCATACGTTCTCCGGCTCCCGC
>JBEVIF010000318.1:0-3674 GCA_040510795.1 Acidimicrobiia bacterium | reverse complement strand
GAAAGAGGTACGTGCCAGCGCCTGGCACCTCGACGGGGACCGGATCGCCAGATACATGAATGGTTTCTCTGAAGTTGCCCCCGCTGATGTCAGGACGCGAAGACACCTCATGGTGTCTTCGCGTCGGTCGAGTGCAGGGTTGGATCCCGCGCCTAGAGCGGTCCCAGGCTGTCGAGATTTCCGGCAATGTACGCACGGACGAAGAACGCCGCCATCTGCTGTCTGAGGATCGGGTCCTCAGGGCAGTAATTGGTGTTAGCAGGCGGGTTGCAGCCGCGGGTGATCCCCTCGAGGGCTATCGAGTTGATGGCGTTGACGAACACCGAATTGGCTATGTCGGTGAACCCCTGGTCGCCGGCCGGGGGAAGGTTGAGAGCCCTAGTGAAGAAGCCGGCCATCTGCCCCCGGCTGGTGATGTCGTCAGGGCAGTATCTGTCGTTGGTGGGCGGGTTGCAGCCGAGGGTGATCCCCTCGAGGGCTATCGAGTTGATGGCGTTGACGAACACCGAATTGGCTATGTCGATGAAGCCCTGGTCGCCGGCCGGGGGAAGGCTCAGAGCGCGAGTGAAGAAGGCGGCCATCTGCCCACGGGTTGTGTCTGCGGTGGGGCAGTACATGGTGTTGGCCGGCGGGTTGCAGCCCTGGGTGATCCCGACCCTCTCCATCCAGGCGATCGCTAGCGCAAACGGGCTATCCGCGGGAACATCGACAAAGCTCGAGGCAACGATTTCGAAGGTCGTCCAAGTCACAGCACCGGATTCGCATTGCCCGACCACATGGTGCTCGCCTATCTCGTAGATAGCTGGAATTCGTGCATAAGCGACTACCTGGCCACTGGCATCAGCCTGATGCCAGCCGAGGTTGAGGGGGCCAGGGAACATGCGCAAATAGACGAACTCGTTGGGGGCGCATCCGGACAGCGAGATTGTGACCAACTGCCCCGGCAAAGGTGTCTGGCCTCCTTTAGCGGTGACCGTCCCACCAGGATCTTCGTCACCCGGGCTGAGATCCTCGGGAGGGATTACAGGTGGTATGGATGTGGGTGGCGGTGGTGGTGGTTGGGTTGTCGTTGTCGTTGCTGGTGGTTCCGGCGGCGGTGTCTGGCTCCAGTGAGCGTCATAACTCTCGGTTGTGAGGGTCGGGAACGTGTTGGCGCCGAAGTTGAAGCTCTCCAGAAGCACCTGTGTGATGCCTTCGGATGCCCCTCGCGATACGGCGGCGACCTCGACACCGTTGATCAGGTACCTATACACATGCCCAACTGGGTCGACTTCGATCCTGAACGTCACCCACTCGCCGTAAGTGAAATCGACATCGGGCAGGTTCACCATTGTGACCGGGGCCTCTGAATCCCATATGCGAAAGCCCTCGAAGGGCTCCGAGTCCGGGCCCCATCCAGTTCCCGGTGCACCCCCGTCTACTGCCGCCGGCGGCTCGAGGTTGGCGAACTCGATGATCCCGTAAGCCGATCCGTTGAACACCCAGACACCGGCCCGTGTTGCGTTGCCTTGCCAGGCAGGATCGATGAAGAGATCGACCTGGACGGCATCGCCGTTACCCGAGACGGTAGAGCTCTGGACTCCCTCTGTCCGATAGAACGCCGACACGGTGCTGAAAAGGTCGCTGTTGATGCCGAGCCGAGCCACGTCGTCCCGGCCCTGGAAGGTAGGAACAGACTCAAAGCCTCCTGTGGGGAAGGTGCGGTCTTGCGTCCAATTCGCGAGTTCCCCAGGCGGGAAGGGGCCCAGCAGATCGTCCTCTTCTTGGGCGGACAGACCGATCGAGAGGGTTGCAAGCGCGAGGGCGGACACCCCCACAGCCACGGCGCGCCACATGCGTGTGCGCTCTTTCGGCTTCTCCGTCACCGTAGAAGGCCTCATAGCGTCACCTCGTAAGGGGGTAGGGGACCGAATAAACCTAAGCACTAGTTCTTTCGACCGTCAAGAAAAATCCCCGCGCGGTAGACCGATCGAGCCGTCTCGTGCGTTGTTGTCATATGAGCGAGGAATCGTGGGATGAAGCCAAGGAATGATCAGGAATGATCGAACGAGCGTCGAAAGGACCGAGATCGGACATCGAGCCTTTCGTCAGGGACTTCGATCAGTTCTACCTGGAGAATTACCGGTCGGTAGTTGCCCTCGTCTACACGCTCACTGGCTCCCGGCACGGAGCGGAAGACATTGCCCAGGACGCCTTCCTTCGGGCTCACCGACAATGGAGGGAAGTCAGTGGATACGAGCGTCAGGACGGATGGGTGCGCGTGGTGGCGATGAACCTCGCCCGCTCGCGCCTTCGGCGAATTGGGGCCGAGACCAGAGCGCTCGGTCGAGTGGCCGGGCTCACACGAACGACCTTTCCCGAGCTCGAACCGCACAACGAGCGCTTCTGGCAAGCAGTGCGAGATCTACCTCGCCGCCAGCGTGAAGTCGTGGCGCTCCACTATCTCGAGGACCGCCCGGTGGCCGACGTCGCCGAGATCCTTGGAGTCGCCGAGAGCACCATCAAGAACTCCCTGGCCCAGGGACGACGAACCCTCGCTCGGACCTTGGAGGTCGCACTGTGAATCTCGATCAGATCGCCAGAGACGTTGCTCGTGATACTCGGCAGGCTGCACGCGAGATGCCAATCGTCCCGATCGAGCGTTTGCGTCGACGTCGGCTCCTTCTGACGATCACACCACTGGTCGCCGTCGGGCTGGCGGCCTGGCTCGCCATCCTCGTGTTTTCGCTCCCATCTGAGAATCCGACACCACCCGCCGACACCCGGCCCACACCGACCACTGTCGACGAGCCGACAGCGAGCACGGCGGTGCCCTCGACGACGACCACGATGGATCAGGTTCCGGTGTTGGATGCCGACTGGGTTCGCGGCACATTTGAGCAAATCATCAGCAACGAGGGAGAGGTGCTCTACGAGTTCCCCTTCACGACCCCCGACGGACGAAGAAACACCGCCTGGGATGGTGACGACGGGTTCGTCGCTCTCAATGAGTCGGGTCTGGTCTGGATGAGACCCGAGGGACGACAGACAATCGGCGCGCCGCAAGGGTCCGTCGTGGACATAGCTGTCACCGAATCCGGGACGCATGTCATCGGCATCGCGTCGTTGGAGGATGGGTCTGTGTCCTGGGTCGAACTGGAAACCGGTAACGAGGTCGCGTCGCCGTCCGGGGCATCGACTACCGATGGCGAGACGTTCAGCGTCGCCGATCGGTCGGCCACGATCGAAGACCCGGATTGGAGCAATGTCGAACGCGATGAGGCGGGTGGCCCGATCCCACCATTCGACCTCCCGGAGTTGGTGGTCAGCGAGGGTGGGAGGGAGGTCCTTCGACTCCCGGTCGGGAGCGAGGGTCGACCCTATGTGGACATCCACGATTTCGACGGCCGCCGTCTGATCATCGCGGCTCAGCCTCAGGAACCGGCAACACCTCCGACCACCGTCTGGATCATCGATCTGGAGTGCGCCGACTGCACCCAGACGATCGAGACGCCTGGACCCGAATACTTCGACCTGATCGGGGTTCTGGCACAGGAGGGCGATGTCGTGCAGCCGGCCCTGCCATGAACCCTGTCAACGGCACTTCGGGTGGGTCCCGTGAGACTCGAACCCACAACCAACGGGTTAAAAGTCCGCCGGACGTTGTTGCGTCGTCTGTCCTCTAGTCGCGTTCT
>JBEVIF010000317.1:0-3404 GCA_040510795.1 Acidimicrobiia bacterium | reverse complement strand
TCCACTGGGTTCGATCGACGCTGATCTTGGTGTTGGTCGTCGCCGTGACGTTCGGCGTCTGGTATTTCGTCAGCGAGCGCGACTGACCGGACGGGTCAATCTGAGGTAGACGAACCAGTCGAAGACGCCGTCGACGACCCTGTCGTCGCTGACTCGCTCTTCTTGGCGGAGTCGCTCTTGGCGGAGTCGGCTTTCTTGGCCGGCTCCGATTTCTTGGCTGTTGTGGAAGACCTTGAGTCGGTCGAGTAGAAGCCAGATCCCTTGAACACCACGCCGCGGGCGTGGAAGACCTTCTGCAGATCTCCACCGCACTCCTGGTGCTTGCGCAGCGGCTTTTCCGAGAACGATTGAAAGACTTCGATGTTCTCGCCGCAGCGCTTACAGGTGTACTCGTAGGTAGGCATGACCGACTTCTGACCGCTTGGTGGGGTGAGGGCGAATTCTACAACCGGGACAGTGGGTCTTCCATTCCTCTGCAATATGATCGGCCTCCATGTCGCCTGCCGTTGCCCTGCCGCTGGCGATAGTCGCCGCCTACCTGGTAGGCAGCATCGACTTCGCCGTGATCGTCGGCCGGATGTATGGCGTTGACATCCACCAGGAAGGGAGCGGCAATCCTGGCATGTCGAACGTCCTCCGCACCATGGGACGGGTGCCTGCCGCCATGGTCTTCATCGGGGACACGTTGAAGGGGACGATCGGAGCCGCCATGGGATGGGCGGCATCCGGCTCGCCCGATCCGGCGGTGCATTGGGCATTCCTGGCCGGCCTGGCCGCGGTCGTGGGCCATTGCTACCCGATTTTCCATCGCTTCAAGGGCGGGAAAGGCGTGGCGACGGGCGGTGGTGTCCTTCTCTTCACCGTGCCGATCGTGGCCGTGATCGAGATCGCAACGTGGTTCCTGATCTTCTGGCTCACCAAGACTGCCTCCATCGGCTCGATGGTGATAGTCGTCATCACTGTTCCGTTGCTTATCTGGCAGGGTGTCACCGGGTTGTCTTTGCTCTGGGTCGCACTGATCATCGCGTTGGTGGTCTGGCGGCACCGTGGAAACATCAAACGCATGGTCACTGGCAGCGAGGAGAAGGTCCCGACATGAGCATCGAAGTAGCCGTCATCCCCGCAGCCGGGCGTGGCACGAGGATGCGACCGGCGACCCGGGTGGTTCCTAAGGCGCTGCTCACCGTGATCGATCGGCCCGCCATCCAGTACTCGGTCGAAGAGGCGGCGCGGGCGGGAGCCAAGGAGGCGGTCGTGGTCGTCGACCTGGACGCCGGCCATCTCCTCGCCCAGCATTTCAACATCGAGGGCCCGCTGCCCGGTCTCGAGGACATCCAGCTGCGTCCGGTGGTTCAGGAGGAGCCACTCGGCCTGGGACATGCGGTGAACGAGGCAGCCCACATGGTGGGCGACCGTCCCTTTTTCTGCCTTCTCTCCGACAACATCGTGAGGCCGGGTCATGACGTGCTGGCCAGTCTCGGCGAGGGAAGTCGCGACGGTTCGGTTTCGGTGATGTGTCTCCGCGAGCTGACAGAGGAATTCCTCAGCAAGTACGGCGTGGTGGTCCCCGCCTCCGAGCTCGAGGATCGATACCTCGATCTGGCCGGCGCCGTTGAGAAGCCGGGGCCGGCCAACGCACCCTCTCGCCTCGGGCTGGTAGGGCGCTATCTGTTCACACCCGAGGTCTTCGAGATCCTGGGCAGTCTCGAGCCTGGCCACGGTGGCGAGATCCAGTTGACCGACGCCATCAACGAGTTGGGTGTCCGCGGGAAGCTACGGGGCTACGTGGCCGAGGAAGACCTTCTCGATGTGGGGACGCCGATCGGCCTGCTCGAGGCGTCGGTGGAGTTGGGTGAGCACGAGTTTGGGCAGGAGTTCAGCTCCTGGCTCAAGGAGCGGAGCTGATGAAGCCGCTGGAGGAGGCCCGCTCCGAGGTGCTTACCTCGGTCGGCCTCCTCGGAGTCGAGCAGGTTCCGATCTGGCAGGGGCGCGGTCGTGTCCTCGCCACGGATGTCGTTGCCCCGGAGAACGTGCCGCCGTTTGCCAACTCGGCGATGGACGGGTTCGCGGTGCGTGCCGCCGATGTCTCCGCCGCCGGGTCGGTCCTCGAGGTGATAGGCGACCTGCCGGCCGGTTCCAGTACAGATATCGAAGTAGGACCGGGCCAGGCGATCAAGATCATGACGGGCGCTCCGATGCCTCCCGGCGCCGACACCGTCGCCAAGGTCGAGGACACGTCGACCGAAGGCTCGAAGGTCACCATCTCCACGGCGGTGCAGGCGGGCACGTCGGTCCGCCCGGCCGGGGGAGACGTCCCCGCGGGTCAGGTGGTGTTCACCGCAGGGACGCGTCTCACCCCGATGCACATCGGTGTTCTCGCCACCATCGGAGTCGGCCAGCCGCAGGTGTATAGGAGGCCTCGGGTTGCGTTCATGTCGACCGGTGACGAGCTGACGCCACCCGAGACGGTAGGTCTGGAGCCGGGGGCCATCCGGGACTCGAACCGACCGATGCTGCTCTCGCTCCTCGAGGATGCGGGCGTGGAGCCGGTGGATCTGGGCATCATCCCCGACGATCCCGATGTCTTGCGGGACGCACTCACTCGAGCCTCCGAAGCCGATGTGGTCGTATCCACCGGTGGGGTATCGATGGGTGACTACGACGTGACCAAGATGGTGCTGCAGGGCAACGCCGATGTCGACTTCTGGGAGGTGGCGATTCAGCCGGCCAAGCCCTTCGCCTTTGGTCACATCGGCGATGCGCTCTTCTTCGGGCTGCCTGGCAACCCGGTCTCGGTCCTGGTCTCCTTCGAACAGTTCACCCGGCCGGCATTGCTCAAGATGCAGGGGGCCCGCTCCATCCTTCGGCCCCAGTTGGTGGCCAGCGCGGGGGAAACCCTCGAGACCGATCCTGAGAAGACGGTCTTCGTCCGCGTCTTCGTCGAAGGGCTCGAAGAGGGCTCGCCCACCGTGGTGAAATCGGGTGGCCAGGCCTCCAATGTGCTCTCGGCAGCCGCGGCGGCCGATGGGTTCGCCGTCGTGCCTCGCGGGACGTCGGTTGTCGAGCGAGGCGAGCCAGTCACCGTTGAGATGTTCAAGTGGCCGGAGTCGAGGGAGTGGACCGATGGGCGATGAGCGCGAGCTGAGCCACCTCAATGAGGCTGGCGAGGTTCACATGGTCGACCTTGGAGGGAAGCAGGTGACCAACCGTGAGGCGGTGGCTGAGGGATTCGTCGTAATGTCCCACGACCTGGCGGAGCGGTTTTTCACCGGTGATCTGCCCAAAGGCGACGCCGCCGCGGTGGCCCGGATCGCCGGGATCATGGCTGCCAAACGGACCTCCGAGCTCATCCCCCTCTGCCACCCGATCTCGCTGTCCGGGGTGGACGTGACCCTGGAGCCGAG
>JBEVIF010000316.1:0-12784 GCA_040510795.1 Acidimicrobiia bacterium | reverse complement strand
GCTTTGCCGTCACGATGAGTTCATCGAATGGATGATCGATGCTGTTTTTCGGGTCAGACGAGCTCTCGCAGGTGTGAACGTCCCGACGGAATAGAGGGAGCTGGTCCTGCAGTGACTGTCGGGCTCGACACGTGGTTCGTTTGGTCGATATCGCCGCTCGCCTACTGGGGCATCTCGCCTCCGGCCCTTCGCTCGAGCGCCGCGTTCAGCAGGCAAAGACGATAGAACTCGGCGAGGCGCCCTCTCTGCGAATTCTGTCCGGGTTGGGGCGTCCCCTATATACCCACCTGATGTTGAGCAGGAATTGGCGAGATCTATACTTTCCCCGTCGCCCCGAACCTGCTCGGAATCGGCGACGTCCCGGGGGCGTAGAACAGCCTGGAGTGTTCGCCGGCCTGTCAAGCCGGAGGTCGCGGGTTCAAATCCCGTCGCTCCCGCCGACCGAATCCATTTAGGGTTTGGTTTGGAGGTCAGGTAGCTCAGTCGGTAGAGCGCCGGTCTGAAAAACCGGAGGTCGACGGATCGACGCCGTCCCTGACCACGATTCGAATCGCCCAGCTGATGTCCAGTCGTCGCGCCTAGGTGCCACCGTTCAGAGCCAGCCGCGTGTAGCCCGCCGAGTGCACTCCGATCCCCGTGCGGTGGACAGCTACGAGGCCCTCGACTTCGTGTTTCCCGGTCCCCGGGGCGGGTAATGAATTGTCCCTCCACCGATGAGGAGAAGAGATGCAGGAACTAGTGGTGGACTTCATCACCTCGCTTGACGGCTACGCCTCCGCAGAAGGCTGGCCCGGCTGGTGGGGACTCGAGGCACCCGAGTATCTCGCCTGGCTCGACGAGCGACCCGATCGCGACTACACGATCCTGATGGGAGCGAACACGTATCGGCTCATGTATGGATTCGCCGCCCAATCCGAGGCCTCGGGATCAGACGAGAGAACCAACGAGGACGACGCCATGGCTGAGCTCACCAGATCGCCCAAGGTGGTGTTCTCCTCGACTTTGGAGGACCCACTGGCGTGGGCAAATACCCAGCTCATCAGAGGGGATCCAGTCGAGGCCGTGGGAGCGATGAAGCGGGAGGGCACCGGTATGAGCACACTGGGCAGCCTGACCTTGTGCCGGTCGCTCCTCGAGGCGGGCTTGGTGGACCGCTATCGCGTCGTCGTCTTCCCCGTGATCACCGGGAAGACCGGTCGCGAGCGGATCTATGACGGATATCCCGATGTCGCCCTCGACATGGTTGCCAGTCGGACGTTCGACGACAGCATCCAACTCCTCGAGTATGTCCCAAGGGTGCTTGAGGGTCCGCCCGACTCTGCCTAGATCAGACCGTTACTCCAAGGCCCCCAGATGGCGTAGGTGATCCCGTTGGCCTGCATGTTGGCGTAGAGCACCTTGCCCCCGGGTCCAAAAGTGGCACCGGAGAACTCGTCGACCCCGCTTGCCACATTGTTCAAGGCGAAGTCGAATATGAGCCCGTCTCTCGTCAGTGCCCGGAGCATGTTGCCCGCGGAACTGTCCTCACAGAGGACCACGCTCTTGCGACGCGGCGAAATGATGATGTTGTCGGGGAAGTCGAGCACATCCGGCCCCGGCGACTCGAACACCAGCGTCAGTGTCTCCTGGGAGATGTGGTACATCCAGACCTGGCCATACCCGCCCCCGAAGCCTGCGCTTCCGTTGGGGGGAGGGTCCGAATCGAACGGGCCACCTCCCTCGGTGGAGACGAAGAAGATCTTGCCGTCGAAGTAGTCCATCCCCTCCAAGCGGGAGAATCGTGCCGCCCCCTTGGACTCCCCCTCTTGGAAGACCACACGTGCCGCTTCGTCATTGCTCAGTCCCTCCTCGAATACCGGATCGGGATCCTCGATCCGGATCCAACCCACCTGGTAGGTGGTCCCTGGAGTCTGGCCCGTGTGAAGATCCATGGTCACCGGTTCTGAGGCGCCGGGAGGGATCACGCCGAGTATTTCCAGGACACCTCCATCGGCAATCCGCTTGTCCTCGTTTGGCGAGTTGAGCGGGCGGTAGCGGTAGAAACCCGACGCATAAGCGAAATCGTCCTCCGTCATGTACACATCGCCGGATTCCGGATCGACGGCGGCAGCCTCATGGGCGAATCGCCCGGCAGAGCGGATCGGCTCGGCGATCTCCAGCTCACCCGGGCCTCGCGAAACGGGAACTTCGAACAAATAGCCGTGTTTCTGGGTGTAGCTGAGATCGTCCGGTTGGCCGGGCAGGACAAGGAAGCTGCGTTGCTGATCCACCCCATTGGGCGTCTCCTCGCAGGTCAGCCAGGTTCCCCACGGGCTGGCGCCACCGGCACAGTTGAACGTTGTGCCGTTGAGGCTCACCCAGCTGCTGACCTCGTCGGCGGTCGGGGAGATTTCCAGCGTGGTGGTGCCACCAGGAGCGGCAGGGTCGTAGGCATGGCCGACGTCCCCGAACGCGCCCACCGGATTCGGCTGGGTCTGCTCGTGATTTCGGACAATCCGAACCTTCCCTTGCTTCCAGGAGAACACGGCCATCCCGTCATGACGACCAGGAGTCAATGTCGCTTCTTCGGTCAGCGAGGTGTTCCGAACCCCGAATGACCGATAATTGAAGCCCTCGGGGAGGAACAAGCGCTCCACCCCATCCCGCAGGTCGCGCAGCGGAATCAGCGGTCCATACCCTCCGTTCTCTGCCGCGAACTTGGGCCCTGCAGCTGCAGCCCGAGCGGACAATCCAGCGAACGGCCCGATGGTGGAACCGAGAGTGGCTACTACTGCGGCGGCACCCTTCTGCAAGAAGTCGCGACGGCTGATGGCGGCCATGGGTCCTCCTTCTCCATTTGCAGAGGAGAGATAACCTACACCTCCGCCTGACGCATCGTCTAGGCGCGTAAGTGAACGTTCGATAGTGCCTATGACCGACCGAGACCAGACTCAGAAGATGATCGACGCCCTGGTCGCGCGGGCCAGGGCGCTGACCGATGACGACCGTGTCCGGCTGGCCGCGGCACGAGGAGCGATCGAGGAGTCCTTCCATGCCGGCGCCTGGCGGGCCGCTTCCGAGATGCTCCCTGACCGGGGAGAAATGTACGCCTCGGCCTGGCAGCGGATCGGAGCCGCCTTTTTGCCGGAGCGGTTGCTCGAAATGGTTGAGATGGGTGACCAAAGCGACCCCGGCGAACTGAAGAATTGGCAGGATGTGGCGCGCCTCGTGCGACTTGGGATCGACGACGAACTGCTGGCTCTCCTCACCTCTGACTCCATTCCGCCGGCTCATCTGCGGCAACTTCATATGTCCTGGGCCGCGATGCTGGACCAAGCGCAATAGCCAGAGGTTCGCCCTCAAACCTGACCATTTGCCCTGATGGGTTTACCTCCGGCCATTGATGGGTAGAACGGGGGCTTCATGGCCCAAACGAGCCGTCACACCAGGGCCTTCAGGTGGCTGGGATTGGTCGCGCTACTCGTCGTGACCGGCGCTTCGGTCGCTGTGGCACAGGAAATTGAGCTCGGCGGCAAGCTCCAGTCAGGGGGCCAGATCACGATCCCGGCAGATCAAACTGTCGACGGTGACCTCTACGCATCGGGTGGGCGGATCCTCATCGAAGGCACGGTGGACGGTGATCTGATCGCAGCCGCCGGCCAGGTGACCATATCTGGCGACGTGAGCGGCGACCTGATGGCCTCTGCCGGCGCCGTTGATATTTCTGGCGAGATCGGAGGCGATGCGAGAGTCGCCGCTGGACAGACAACGGTGAGCGGATCGATCGGTGAAGACCTGTTCATCGCCTCGGGACAGACCACCGTGTCCGATTCGGGTGAGGTCGGCGAGGATCTGGTGTTCGGAAGCGGTCGGATGACCATGAGTGGCGCGGTGGGGGGCGACGTGCTCGGAGCCGCCGGTGACTACGACCGCCAGGGGACCGTGGCGGGGAGCGAGAACGTCACGATCCGGGAGGTGGAAGCGCCCACTACGACCGATCGGGTCGTGGACGCGCTGCAGCGGCTCATCAGCCTCCTGGTGGTCGGGGCACTGTTCCTCTGGCTGGCGCCCCGGTATGTCGAGGAGCCCACCCTGATGCTGAGGCAGAGACCCTGGGCCTCTCTCGGCTTCGGTTTTGTCGGTGTGATTGCGTTCGGTGTCGTGATCTTTCTCGTCGTCCTGCTGGCGGTCCTCCTTGCCATCGGGCTTGCGCTCATCGGACTCAACGATCTGGTCGGAGCGATCGTCTTCGCGGCTCTGGTCGCGATCGTGACGCTGACCTTCCTCGTCTTCCTCTCTGCTGTGTTCGGTGCTCCCACATGGGTCGGCATGGCGAGTATGGGGTTCTCGCTCCAGTCGGCTGCACGTCGATGGACCGCCCTGATCATCGGTCTGGTGCTCGTCGTCGCTCTGACTTCGATCCCTGTCGTCGGTGGCTGGCTCGGGCTTCTCGTCGTCTGTTTCGGTCTCGGTGCGGTGATCCTCGCCTTCCGCCCTCGCAGAACGGCGCCGGAGCCGGTCGAACCGACTCCCGTCTCGCCTTCGAGCGTCTAGAGATGTTCGTGGAAATCGAGCCGGACCGTATGGGAGTCAGCGCCTCCAGCTGACGACTCAATCGGTCCTAAGCACGGGCTTCACGTCCAACACAGGCGTCCCGTCGACCGCCTCTAGGTCGCTGACCAGCACCCTGTTCCCCTCGACGGCGAGGACGGTCACGGTGTGGAGGCCGAGGGGATTGGGCCGGTCCTGGGATCTCGTGTCGAACACACCGCGCATGGGTTGGCTCTCGTCGTCCCGGGGATGTACCCGCAGCGCGGAACGGTCAGCGAGATGCAGCCACGTGATCACATGGATCCGCTCCCCGACCGCCAGCTCCCGCATCGCCGGTTCGTACTCTTCCTCGAAGACGAGCCAGGCGTCGGGACCTCCCTCTACACCCTGTTTGGGCGCGATGGCGGGATCGATGAGATCGGACTCGACATGCCCGACCGGGCGCAGTTCATAGCTCATGGCGACCCCAATTTTGCGGTGCCAGGTGTTCTAGCTCTCCCAGACGGATCCGGTCGCGATCCTCCGGCCATCCGGCACCGGAGCAGTGATGATCGCGCCGTTCCCAGCACGGACGTTGGCGCCGATGTCGATGCCCAAGTAGGTCGTGACCCCCATACCTAGCAAGGTTGCCTCACCAACGGTGATCCCCCCGGCGAGGAGACAACCCGGGGACAGGTTGACGTGGTCCTCGAGGACGCAGTCATGTGACACCACCGCACCCGTGTTGACGATCACTCCCTTGCCCACCACGGCATCCGAGCCGACATAGGAATGAGCCAGGATCTGGGCTCCCTCGCCGATCGAAGCGCTGGCCTCGACGAAGGCCGTGGGGTGGATGAGCGCCGGAAGGACGAACCCACGGGCGGCGAGCGCTTGAGACACCTCGACCCGCGACGCCATGTTGGAGATGCCGCCGATGGCATTTGCTGCCAGACCGATGCCATCATGCCGTATCGAGGCAAGGTCGTCGCGATTGCCCAGCACCCGGACGCCCAGAACGTCCGAGCCTCTCGCCAGACGGTCGTCGACGACGCCAACCAGCTCCAGTTGGCCGACCTCCCGGATGAGCTCGATCAGCGTCTTGCCGTGGCCACCGGCGCCGAAGACGATCACGGAGGAAGGGTCGGCCGGTGGTGCCTCCACCTTGTCGACATCGGCAGCCTCACGAACGTGACGCTCGGTGATCAGGACCCCAACGGGGAGTGTGCTCAGGTCGAGCCCGAGCTCCCTGGCGACCGCGAGTGCCGGCTCCGTGATCCGCAGGTCCTCGGGGACATCGTCACCCTGTTCTCCATCCTCCTCGGCCGGTGGGGTCCATTGCGGATCCTCAGACAGGTAGCACAGCACGTTGCCGGCTGTCACCGACGAGCCCAACTTGGCAGCCAGTCCAAAGACGTATCCCGAGACTTCGGCGTAGACGTCCTCGACCGACTTCGAGGTCTCGAGCGAGCAGAGGACATCCCCGGCCGAGACGTAGCCACCTTCGGGGAACGCAACATCGACGACGAGAGCGTCTGGCTCGTTGGGATTGACGAGCGGGACCTCGACGACGACCGGATCAGCCATCGAGTGCGGCAACGAGTTTCTGAGCCGCGCCGACTATCACGTCGACGTCGGGCAGGACCGACGCCTCCAGCACCCGGGAGGCCGGCACCGGGCTGTCGAATGCAGCCACCCGGGCGATGCCGAGCTTCTGCGGTGACGTCTCCACGGCCCTCGCCACTACTTCGGCACCCCACCCATGAGTGTGGGTGCCCTCCTCCACGGTGAGCAAACACCCGGTCTGCCGGAGCGAGTCGGCGAGAGCGCGTGGGAGATCGCCGCTGGGACCCAGCGGGTCCAGCTGTTCCAAGGCGACCAGCTCTGAGAAGATCTCGAGCTCGTAGGCCATTTTCAGCTGGGCTTCGGCCGCCCTCTCCGCCATGTCGCCATAGGCTGCGATGGTCAACTGTGGTCGCGGTGCGCCGGCAACACCCACTGTGGCTGCGGTGGCGTAACCCTCCTGAACCTGCACCCGTGTCTCGAGAGCAGAGAAGGCGGGGTCATCGAGCCGCCTCTGGTATTGGAGCTTGTTCTCCACGAACAACACCGGTCCGGGATCGTCGATCGCCGCCCGCAGCAGCCCACCCGGATCCGTGAAAGCGGAAGGTGCCAGCACCCGCAGCCCTGGAACACCGAGGAACAGCTTCTCCAGGGTTTGGCTGTGAGTGGGCCCGTAGCCGCGGCGGCCACCCATGGGTGTACGGATGACCAAGGGTATTTCGAGCGCCCCCCCATACATCCATCCGTACTTGGATAGGCCGTTGATCACCTGGTCTGT
Organism: Acidimicrobiia bacterium; assembly: GCA_040510795.1. Lineage (GTDB taxonomy): Bacteria > Actinomycetota > Acidimicrobiia > Spongiisociales > ZC4RG35 > JARDZU01. The sequence continues at coordinate 5,934 of JBEVIF010000316.1, read as the reverse complement.
GATCAGGGTGACAAAGTCGCCAAACATGATCTCCACCACCGGGCGAAGGCCACTGAGTGCGAGCCCGGTGGCGACGCCGACAAAACCGGCCTCGGATACTGGCGTGGTGATGACACGGTCGGGGTATGCCGTCGATAGGCCCCGGGTGACCTTGAAAGCGCCCCCATATGGGTCGAGGACGTCCTCGCCGAGGATGTACACACTCTCATTGGCCTCCATGGCGCCATGGAGGCCGGCGTTTAGCGACTCGAGGACGGTGCTCATGCCGCCCCCATTTCGACGTCGGGCTCCGGATCTGCGAGGGCGGCAGCGAAGGCTTGGGAGACCTCCTCGGCCACCTCGACGGCAAGTTGCTCACGCTGAATGGGATCGAGCCGGGAAGCGTGGATCTCGATCGGGCAGGAAGTCGCCCACAGCGCTTCGATCGCTTCCTCGGGCCTCGTGTCGTCGCCCTTCGAATGAGGAGCGAAACGGTTGGTGTCGATGACCAGTGCCTGAGGAGTACCGCCGTCCCGGACCTCTGCAATCGCCTTTGATGCGGCCAACGAGATCTCGTCGACGTCGGACGAGGCGATGGCGAGCGCCGGTACGCCGAAACCCTCGAAGCGGCCAGGAATACTTCCGGCCATGGCCAACTCGATTGGCGTGGTCTGTGCGATCCGATTGTTCTCCACCACATAAAGCACCGGCGCCCGCCACAGGGCGGCCATGTTCAACGCCTCGTAGATCACGCCTTCGCCCATGGCACCATCTCCCATGAAGACCACGACGATGTCGTCGTCACCTCGAAGCCGGCCGGCCAGCCCCATTCCGGTAGCCACCGGGATGGCGGAGCCGAGTACGCCATTTGAGTAGAAGCGGCGCCAGTGGATGTGTTGGGAACCGCCACGGCCCCCACAGATTCCCGTGGCCTTCCCCATCAGCTCAGCGAAGAGGCCGCGCATGTCGCCGCCGTACGCAAGGAAATGCCCGTGGCAGCGGTGGTTGGAGAACACCGAATCGCCCTCCCGGATGTGGTCGAGGATCCCAACCGCGTTGGCCTCCTGGCCGATGTAGGTGTGAGTGGTTCCGTGAAACACACCGGTGGGGAATTTGTCGAGGATGGTCTCCTCGAACCGGCGAATCCGGAGCATGGCCCGGTATCGGGCGGCGGCGTCACTCACGCTTCCTCCCCGAATTTGGGCATGGTGGCGTGGCCTTCGGCGCTGATGCCTTCCCTGGCCAGAACCTGACCGATCGTCCGGCCCAGAATGCGGAGGTCGAGGCTGATCGAGTGGTTGTCCACGTACCAGGTGTCCAGCTCGAACTTCTCATCCCATGTCAGGGCGTTGCGCCCATTGACCTGTGCCCACCCGGTCACGCCGGGAGGCACGTCATGTCGTCTCATTTGCTCCGGCGTGTAACGATCGAGGTACTCCATCAGCAAGGGCCGCGGGCCGACCAGGCTCATCTCCCCCCGGACGACGTTGAACAACTCGGGGAGCTCGTCGAGGCTCGTCTGGCGGAGAAACCTTCCGATCGATGAGATGCGCTCGCTGTCGGGGAGCAGATCGCCGTCGGCATCCCGTTTGTCGGACATGCTGCGGAATTTGACCAGTTGGAACGGTCTGCCCCGATAGCCGGGTCGGGTTTGCCGAAAGAAGACCGGCGGACCTTGCAACAGCCGGACCAGCAACGCGATGAGCAGCAGAACCGGCACCCAAACAGGCGCGGTCAGCAGGGTCAAAACCGCATCGAAGACGCGCTTGGCCCCCAGTCCAGAAGATCTGCTTCCCACATTCACCCACCGTGATTCTAAACCGCCTTTCCCTCGCTAACCAGAGCGAGGGTGCTGGCCGTGCCCCGACCCGCCTCAGGACGGCCGCCGGGGCAGAATGCGTGACTGTGAAGCTTGTCGTCACCTCTTTCATCACCTTGGACGGTGTGATCGAAGCCCCCGGCTTCGATGAGCACCGCGATGGCAGAAACGCCTGGGCGCTGCGGGTTCAGAATGAAGACGATGAGGAATACAACCGGAACCAGGCCCTCACCGCTGACGCCTACCTACTGGGTCGGAAGACATATCAGATCTGGGCCGCTTTTTGGCCAACAGCCACCGGTGATGAGGAGCTTGCCGAGCGGGTCAACGGCATCCCCAAATATGTGGTTTCCAACACTCTGACAAGAGCCGACTGGAGCAACTCGACACTGATCAACGGCGATGTAGTCAGTCAAGTGATCGATCTCAAGAAGCAGGCGGGTGGTGACCTGGTCGTCTACGGCAGCGCAGACCTCGTGGACCTATTGCTCGAGCATGACCTCGTCGATGAATACCGGCTTCTCATCTACCCCACGATCCTGGGCTCTGGGAAGCACATGTTCCGTGACGGAATCGACACCCGCTATCTGCAACTCGTCGGTACCCGCACCTTCAGCTCTGGGGTCGTTCTCCTGACCTATCAACCGCAGCGGGAGGAGCCCACCAGCCGATTCGTGGCGGATTTCGCCTGGACCCAGGAACAGGTGCGCTCCCTGCAAGCCGCACAGGACGTGGATCGGATTCTGGCCTCGGTGATGTTCACGGACCTGGTCGATTCCACCGGACGGGCCGCGGAACTCGGCGACCGCACCTGGCGACGGCTAATCGACCGTCACGACGAGGTCGCACGCTCCGAGGTCGACCGTTGGATGGGCAGGTTCGTCAAATCCACTGGCGACGGCGTGCTGGCGACCTTCGATGCGCCAACCAGGGCGCTGCGCTGTGCCTTCGGCCTCCGCGACGCTCTGGCTCGAATGGGACTCGAGATGAGGGCGGCCATCCACACCGGTGAGATCGAAGTTCGTGACTCCGACGTCGGCGGCATCGCCATCCACATCGCGGCCCGCGCCTTGGGATTAGCCTCGGCGAATCAGGTCGTGGTGACCCGCACGGTGCACGATCTCGCCACCGGCACCGATCTCGGTTTCGCTCCCCTGGGGTCGGTGAGCCTCCGCGGAGTTCCCGGCGAATGGGAGCTCTTTGCCGCCTCGCTCACCTAGACGATCCCATCGCCGGACTAGTCCAATTACGGTCCCGTCTCGTGACCGGGCATTCGCGCCATGAGGTGGCTCATCAGGCCGGGGTTGCTGCTTCCTATGTCGACCGGTTGGTTGAGCTCGGCATGTTGACACCCCTTGTCGATGAGACTTTCTCGTCGGCTGACGTGCGCAGGGCGCGCTGGATTCACAATTTCGAGCGGGCCGGCGTGCCTCTCGAGGACATGGCCGAGGCAGTCCGTGACGGGACACTCTCCTTTTCCTTTCTGGACGAAAGTGCGTTCGATCGGTTCGCCGGGCTCAGCAACACCACCTTCGAGGAGCTCAGCGATGCGAAGGAGATTCCGCTCGACCTTCTTGCTGTCGTCCGGGAGGCGTTCGGCCATCCGGAGCCGCGGCCGGAGGACTACGTCCGCGAGGAAGAACTGGCGGTCGTAGCCGCTGTCGAGCTTCAGCTTTCCAGCGGTTTCCGGCCGGTGGTCATAGAGAGGTGGCTGAGGGTCTACGAGGAGAGTCTTCGCCGCATCGCCGAGACCGAGACCGACTGGTACGGGTCCGAGGTCGTATCCCCTCTGCTCGAGGCGGGCATGGTCGAGGCCGAAATGTTGGAAGCTCAGGGCGAGTTCGGATCGAGGATGGCGCCGCTCGTCGAGCAGGCTCTAGTCGCCATCTACCACGGCCAGCAAGAACGGGTGTGGACAAGGAGTGCCGTGGACCGAACCGAGGACGCCCTGCAGAAAGCTGGTCTGCACAGTCGGCTTCATGGCCCGCCGGCAGTCAGCTTCCTCGACCTCACCGGTTACACCAGACTGACCGAAGAGCAGGGGGATGCGGCCGCAGCCAACCTGGCCGCGGAGCTCAGGGCACTAGTCCGGCGGTCATCGCTGGAACACGGTGGCGAGTCGGTCAAGTGGCTGGGCGACGGCGTGATGTTCTACTTCTCCGACCCGACCAACAGCGTCCTGGCCGCCTTCGACATGGTCGAGGTCGCCGTGGCCCATGAGCTACCTCCCGCACGAGTCGGCATCCACGCCGGACCCGTTGTCTTCCAGGAGGGTGACTACTTCGGCCGGACGGTGAACGTGGCGGCAAGGATCGCCGATTACGCACGGCCCGGCGAGGTGGTGGTGAGCCAGGAGGTCGTCGACGCGGCTTCTGGAACGCAGCTGAGGTTTGACGAAATCGGGCCCGTCGAGCTGAAAGGGGTCGCAGGCACCGTTTCGCTCCACACGGCGCGGCGAGCCGATGGCGGGCACTGACGCACGTTCGGGGGCTGCGATGATCGGAGTCTTCAGAGAGGAGTTGCGTTGACCGACCCGGACTTGCTGGAACTTCTGATCAGGCACACCGAGGCGTGGAACCGCCACGACCTCGATGGACTGATGGATCTCTTCGACGACGACTGCGTATTCGAGTCCTCGGGGGGAGATGAGGTCTGCGGAACGCGGTATCAGGGGCGCACCGAGGTGAGGCAGGCGTTTGCTGATGTTTTCGAATCCATGCCCGACGCCAATTGGGGCGATGGGCGCCACCACGGCATCGCTCCCGACTACGGGGTATCCGAGTGGACCCTGACCGGCACGATGGTCGATGGCCGCCGGCTAGAGGTCAACGGTTGTGACTTCCTGACCGTGCGCGACGGGAAGATCCTCATCAAGAACGCGTTTCGGAAACAGCGACCACCATTCGATAGTCGTCAATAGGCGGTTCAACTCGCATCCCCCGGCCCAGGCGATGTGCCGCTCACACCGGCGCGCCCACCAACGATGAGGAAGTACACGGAGATCATCAGGACCCATGCCGGGAAAACCACGAACACCCAGAGGTTGACGTTGATCACGAAGAGAAGGACGAGTGCGAGGACATAGGTGGCGATGTTCAGCCACAGCGGCATCGTCCGCGTTTTGGTTCCGATAGTCGCCAGAGACAACATGAACACCGCCGCCATTCGCATCGAGTAGATGCTGCTTACCCGATTGGTGAGGTCACGGCCAAAGCTGTAGATCCCGCTGTCGAAGATCTGGTCCGGGAACTCGGCGTGAGCAACCAGCAACGATCCCGCCGCCGCAGCCGAAACGAAGACCATCGCCAGAAATAGGAGGCCGCTTCCGAAGAACACGGTCGAGAAGAAGCGGTCCTCGTAGTCACCGATGCGGTCTCGAACGACTCCCATGAACCAAAGGAAGGCGATCCCGGCGAAGGGGATAAGGCCCAACGCCACCCTCACAGTGCCGGCGTTCTCGGCGAGCCATTGGCTCTCCCCGGGATCAAGAGGAATCGAGAGACGGATCAGGGTGTAGGAGGTGCCCAGGAGTAGCGCGAAAGCGATTCCTGCCACCGCCGCCGCACGTGGTGTTCGCAGCCGTCTTCCGGTGAGGGCCATTGCTCACAGTCTGGTCTGTGGATGAACGGCCACACACGCTGGCCGTCCTCTTCGCCGAGCCGATGCTACGTTTCGCTTTGATGTGGGTGGCCTCCAGTCAACTGCGACGCGCCGGACGAGGCTGGGATTGACGACCCTCCGCGCGGCACCCTGATGCACTTTCACAACACCTTCTCTGTGACCGTGCCTTCCGCGGCGCCGAATCACCCGCAACCGCATCCATCAGGTGATTCCGACTGCGGTGCCCGATGCACCGACGTCGATAGCGGCACCCAGAAGGCGCGGCTGACCACAGGCGTTTGGTTGGAGTCGACAACAAGGGGTGGATCATGGGAGACAGTCAGTCCAGGCGTCAGGTAGGAGGGCGTTTCTCGAAGCAAAGCCAGATGCACAGGATCACCCGAGTCGTGATTCTCGCGGTCGGTGTCGCATGCAGCGGGGGGGCAGATCCCGAGATCCCCGCAACAACGACCGAGGCGGCGACCGAGACCACCTCGACAGACGGCGCGACCCCGTTGATCGGATCCTGGCACCGC
>JBEVIF010000315.1:0-4840 GCA_040510795.1 Acidimicrobiia bacterium | reverse complement strand
GAGATGGCCTCTGCCATCGTCGCCGCCGTCGATGGGCGATCCTCCCTGGTCTGGGTCGACGAAAGTGGCTTCAGGCTGGCGCCGGCTAGGGAGTCCTGATCACCCTCGAACAGGCACGATCGCGATGACCTGGCTCGCCGAGAAATGGCTCAAATGGCGGGGCTGGCAATTCATAGGCGAGATGCCCGACCTGGACAAGTTCGTCCTCATCGGAGCTCCACACACGAGCAACTGGGATTTCGTCCTCTATCTGGGGGCGATACGTCATTGGGAGATCTCGCCCCGATTCGTCGGCAAGCACACACTGTTTCGTTGGCCTTTCGGCTACTTCTTCAGGAAATTCGGCGGCATCCCCGTCGACCGTGATCGACCCGGGGGCATGGTCGGCCAGGTCGTGGAGGAATTCGAGAAATCCTCCCACATGATCCTCGTGGTCGCCCCTGAAGGCACCCGGAAGGCGGCCCCCTATTGGAAATCGGGCTTCGCCCGGATCGCAGCTGCGGCCAAGGTCCCTGTCGTTCCGGTGGTTCTCGATTTCCCAGCAAAGACACTGGCCGTGGGGCATCCGATCCCCTATTTCGGTGACGAGAAGGCGCTCATGGACCAGCTTCGGGGCTTCTTCGAGCCCGGAGTGGGCAAGGACGGGGAGGGCAAGGGACCCGTTCGGCTCAAGGAGGAAGACTCAGTCTGAGTGCTCGGCGAGCCGTCGAAACTCCTCTGGGGTAACGCCGCGATCGGGGGCTGAGCCCAGTTTGAGCAAATCTCTCCCGAATCGTTCCCGGATCCCGTCTACCGACGCATCGATGGCCCGTCGCTTGAGGTCCATGCTGCTACCGGCGCGAAGGACATCACCTGGGTCGACATCTAGCTCGAGCTGGAGGAACTCGTCTGTGGTGAGATTGGAGAGCGACATGCCGACGAGGGTCACAGGCTCCTCTTCGCCATCGATGGCCCGCCGCAGCAGGACCCCGCCGAGCTCGGCCAGGGCGGCCGTCGAGGAGGTCGGCGAGGGGAGGCTGTGACTTCGGGAGACGACGCGAGGCCCAGGGAACCTCACCCGCATCGTCAGGGTCGACCCTGACCGATCCTTCTTCCGGGCGCGTCTCCCGATCCGATCGGCCAACCCGAGCACCACGACGGACAGCTCTTCCGGATCGGTCAAACCTCGACCCAGCGCTTGCTGGCTCCCGACACTGCCAGCCCTTCGTCCCCCGCGAACCATCCTTGGGTCCCGGTTCCAGGCGAGGGCGTGGAGACTGCCCGACGCCCATGGGCCCAGCGAGGACGAGAGGGCGCCGCGTGGCAACGCCGCCAGATCCCCGATGGTGAAGATCCCGAAACGATGAAGACGGGCCGCAGTGACGCGCCCCACTCCCCACATCGCCTCTACCGGAAGGGGGTGAAGGAAGTCGAGCTCCGTGCCCCGAGCCACCACTACTAGACCGTTCGGCTTGGCCCGGGCCGATGCGATCTTGGCCAGGAACTTGGTGGAGGCGACGCCAACCGAGATGGGCAGCCCGACCTCGGCGGCGACACGGGACCGGATCTGACGAGCTATTGCGGATGGTGACCCGAGCAGATGGGTGGTGCCCCTGACATCGACGAAGGCCTCGTCGATCGAGATCTGCTCGATAACGGGCGATGCGTCCTCGAGAACCTCCATGACGTGCGCCGAGAGGTCGAGGTATCTCTCGAAATGCCCGTGGACGACGATGGCCTCCGGGCACAGCCGCTTGGCATCGCGAGTCGGCATCGGTGAGCGGACCCCGTAGGCCCGCGCCTCATAAGACGCGGCAAGGACGATCCCTCCCCCGACAAGAACCGGCTTCCCCTTCAGGGAAGGGTCGAGGAGTTGTTCGACCGAGGCGAAGAATGCATCGAGATCGGCGTGGAGAATCGTCGGCTCTCCCATGCCGCCAGTATGCACGGTGCCTGGGACACCTAATGCCGGCCGGCGCCACATACGATGACCCGCCGACTGCAGGGAAGCGATGAGGCAACGATGAGTGGGATGCCGACATGAAGGTCCTCTTCACCGGGGCTACCGGGGTAGTCGGCCGTGTTGCCGTCCCGCTGCTGGTCAGGGCAGGGTACGAAGTGACCGCCGTGTCCCGTTCTGGCGAGGGCCAGGACTGGCTGCAACGTATCGGCGCCCGCCCAGCCGAGATCGACCTGTTCGACGAGGACGAAGTGGACACGGCGACACGTGGCATCGATACGGTGGTCCACTTCGCCACGAAGATCCCTCCGCTGGCACAGATGGTCAAGGTGGCGCCCTGGGCCATGAACGACGATCTGCGGGACCGGGTCACCGGCATGCTTGTCGACGCCGCTCACGCCAACGGAGTCGGGAGGTTCATCCAGCAGTCGATCACCTTCTTCTACGCCGATGGTGGGAGCGAGTGGCTGGACGAATCGGCTCCCCTCGACACTTCGTTCACACCACTGGCCTCGGCGGTCGCTGCTGAAGGGCATATCGATAGGTTCCGCGAGGGTGGTGGCGCGGGAATCTCGCTGCGACTCGCACGTTTCTATGGCCCCGGCGAGGTGTCCAGGGAGTACGTCGAGGCGATGAGGATGCGTGAGATCCCGATCGTGGGCCAGGGCGCCAACTACGTTTCGAGCCTCCACATCGATGACGCCGCCACGGCCCTGGCAGCGGCGATGGATGCTCCCGACGGCACGTACAACGTCGGCGACGACGAACCGGTCCCGTCAGTTGTCTACATCGACGCCTTGGCGGAGTTGCTCTCCGCGCCCAAGCCAAGACGTATCCCCGGCGCGGCTGTCAGGCTGGCCCTGGGCCAGGCGGCCGCACTGGTCAGGCCATCACAGAGGGTGTCGAACCGAAAGTTCCGGGAGGCCACCGGCTGGGCACCGGCGCACCCATCGGTGGTCGAGGGCTGGCGCGACGTCTTGACCCACGTCGACTGAGCCCTGCTCTCATCCCCCGGCGGCGAGACTCTTCAAGGCGCCCCGATCGACCTTGCCCAGATGTGTCTGGGGAAGCCGGTCGACGAAATGGATGCGCCGGGGATGCTTGTAGGCCTCAAGATGAGCGAGCGCCCAGTCGGTCAGCTCGGTCTCGGTGATATTCGCCGCCACCACGAAGGCGACCGGCCTGACAAGACCTGACTCATCGCTGATCGCCACCACGGCGCACTCGTTGACGGCCGGATGCTCGAGGAGGACCGATTCGACCTCCTGCGGCCGAAACCATCTTCCCTTGACCTTGATGGCGTCGTCGGACCGCCCCCGATGGGTGACGTATCCGTCCCGGTCGACAGAGACCAGGTCGCCACCGGCGAACCAATCACCCCGGAACGCCTCGGCCGTCGCCTCGGGGTTCTCGAAGTAACCCAGACCGAGAGAATCTCCCTTCACCCACAGCCTGCCCACCTCGCCCGTGGGCATTTCATGGCCGTCGTCGTCACGCACCTCGATCTCGAAGCCGGGGACGACCCTCCCGAGGGTGCCGGGTCTCACCTCCCCGATCCGGTTGGAGACGAAAATGTGCCACATCTCCGCCGTCCCGAGACCATCGAGCAGTTGGACCCCGAACCGCTCCGTCCACTGGCGATAGAGCGTGTCGGGGAGGGCCTCACCGGCCGATGTCGCGACCCGAAGGGACGACATGTCCCGGTCGGCCGAATCAGGGCGGGCAAGCATCTGGTTGATGGCGGAGGGCACATGGACCAACACAGTGGCCCGGTGTCGCTCGATACGCTCGAAGAGGGCGTCCGGCGTCGACTGATCCTCGAACAGCACCGCCGACGCGCCGGCCGAGAACGGGAAGAAGAGATTGGACCCCATGGCGTACCCGAAATAGAGCTTGGGGACGGCGATGGTGACGTCGTCTGCGATCAACCCGAGAATTCCCTTGCCGTACAACTCCGTGGTGTTGGCGAACGAGCGATGGGCCTGCACCACCGCCTTGGGCAGACCGGTGGTTCCACCGGAGAAGATCCACAGGGCGGGATCGAGAGCGGCGGTATCGAAAGTGGGGATATCGACGTCGGGGAGATACAGGTCACTGTCGACCACGACGCGCGCAGGCATGGGGATCCCGGCGGTAGTGACAGCCGCCTCGAGATGTTCGCGATGACTCTCATGAACAACCGCCCCTGTTGCCTTGGCCAGTCCAGCGATCGCCCCCAGGTCACCAGAAGTCAACCCCGGGTTGAGGAGCAGTCCGACCGCTCCGAGACGGAGCACCCCGAACAGCGCAGCGACGTATTGGAGCCCGTCCGGCATGACCAGCAGCACCCGGTCGCCGGCTTCGACGCCGTCGTCTCTGAGCAACGAAGCGAATCCAGAGGCAGCCCGATCCACTTCTGCGTAGGTCACATCCCGATCATCGAGACGGAGGGCGACCCGGTCGCCGTGCCCCTCCGCCAAACGCTGCCGCAACAGGTGATCGTCGATGTTGAGGCGGTCCGGCCAGCGCCTGCTCACATGTGGAAGTTACAGGGCGTCACGAGGATGCATGCTCTCTCGGATCGAACCGATAGGGCAGCTCCAGACGATGGGCTTTCATCAACAACTCGTCGGTGAGGATCTCGACCGTGGTGTCCCCTGCCACGACCAGCCCTTCGTCCAAGACCACGGAACGAGGGCACAACTCCAGAGCGAACGGGAGGTCGTGTGTGACCACGAGCTGGGTGATGGGCAGTCGACGGAGCACATCGATGAGCTCGCGACGTGAGGCTGGGTCGAGGTTCGACGTCGGCTCGTCGAGGACCAGGATCTCGGGACGCATCGCCAACACGGTGGCGATGGCCACACGTCGCCTCTCCCCGTAGCTGAGGTGATGGGGGGCCCGTTCCCGTGCCTCCAGCAT
>JBEVIF010000314.1:0-5039 GCA_040510795.1 Acidimicrobiia bacterium | reverse complement strand
CGTGCAGAACAACTCCAATGAAGGCATTTGGTCGGGCTCCTGGGTCGGGACTCTGAACGCTAGTTGCGGGAGCGTCGGAGTAGCTCGACGACCTCGGCATCCGGAGTCGGGCTGAAGTCCCGGTACCAGGCGCCGACAGCCATGAACCTCCTCGGATGCTCGATCACGATCACCCGATCCGCTACCCCCTCCATCACTGGTACCGAATCAGCCGGCGCGACCGGGACCGCCAGCCAGACGCCGAGCGCATCACGGGCCCGCAACACCTTCATCGCGGCAAGCGCGGTCGACCCTGTGGCGAGACCGTCGTCGACCACGATCACCGTGCGGCCTGCCGGGTCGATGGCCGGGACCGCCTCCCGGTACCGAGCCAGCCTCGACTCCAACTCGGACTTCTCCGATTCGGCCCGAGCGTCGAAGGTCTCGTCGTCAATGCCCACTCTGTCGATGATCTCGTCGTTCCTGATGACGACGTCGCCTTCGGCAACTGCTCCCATGGCGAGCTCTGGATGAAACGGCACCCCCACCTTTCGAACGACCAGCACATCGAGCTCGCAGCCCAGCGTTTCGGCGACCTCGAATCCGACCGGGACTCCCCCTCGAGGGAGGGCGGCGATCAGCGGCTCCGGTGGGTGGTGGACGGCAACCGCTCGGCCGAGGCTCACCCCCGCCTCGCGGCGGTCGGCGAACCTCATCGGCTCAGCCGTAGTAGTCCACGTAACGCTGCAGCCAGGGCATGACCTGAGCCAGGTACTCCTCGGCCTCCCCCATCGGCAGGGTCCGCGCCGCGTAGTTCATGAGCATTATCTGGCGGGCGGCATGGAAGCCGTCCAGTTGCTCCATGTCCTCGATGGGCCAGGGTGCGACCTCCTCGTACCCCTGACGGTAGGCCGACCTGATCTCCTCCCGCCGCTCGCTGGCCCGTGACGAGTAGAGACACACCGAAACATCCTGGCCCGGCGTCGCGATCATGACGTCCTCGAAGTCGAAAGCGTGAAGCCGGGACCCGATCAGATGGACGTTCCACTCGTGGAGATCGCCGTGAACGACATGGGGGAATCCGGTCGACCATGCGTCCTCGATGATCCGCTCTGATAGTTCCCCTGCCTTGCTGATCGTCCGGCGGCGATACGAGTCGAAGAGATGGTCGAATCTCGGGCTCTGAATGATCACGGGATCGAGTTCGGGGTCGTAATAGAAGATCCGGTCCCAGCGTCTCATCCCGTCCGGGTTGGGAACCTGCCAGGTTCGTCCGTGCTCTTGAAGCGAGGCGCTGATCCGGCCCAGTAGGCGATATCCAAAGCTCCCGGCCCCATCGGCAAGCGGAGCACCAGGAATCCAGCTGAAGAGCACACATGGTCTGGTCTTGTCCGAGCCGGGCTCCGCGGCATCGACGATCATTGTCCCGTACCCGGTCTTGATCGGGGTGACGATTTCCAGGTCTGTGTCCCGGTTCAACGCAGACAACCAGGCAACCTCGTAGTCGATGTTGGCCCGGGAGTTGGCGCCCGGGCTCCCCACACGCAGGACGCACTGGAAACCGTCGGATGTGATCACGCGGTACATCACATTTGAATGTGTGGCCAGGTGCTCTACTTCCCTGACCCGGAAGGGGTACTGCTCGAGCACCTCTTGGGCGAGCGGCAGCAACCGCGCCGCCTCGTGACCGATTCGATGAAGATCCATCCCGCCCGGAGCCCTCCGCCTCCCATGGGGGACCCAGTGCCCCTCCCCGGGGACATTTTCTCCGATCGGGCAGCCGACACCAGCAGTCGTTCGGCCTATTTAGGCCGTTCCCGCTCAGATCGCGCTGAGGATGTCATCCAATGCATCGACAAACCGTCTGTTCTCGTGATCAGCGCCGATAGTCACTCTCAGCCACTCACCACTCATCGGGCGGACAATCACGCCTCGCTTGGTGAAGAGCTTGGCCGCCTCCTCGGCCGGGATCCCCAGGGCGAAATAGACGAAGTTCGCCTCGCTCTTCGTGTGTAGGAGCGACCTCTCGGCCAGGACACCGAGCAGCTGATGACGTGCCGCCGAATTCGCCGTGGCCCTCCGCTCCAGCTCGCCTCGGTCCCCGAGCGAAGCGGCCGCTGCCACCTGGGCCACCTGCGCGACGGTGAAAGGTGGCTGCGCCTTGCGCAATTCCCTGATCGTTCCCGGCTGACCGACCGCGTAACCGACCCGATGTGCCGCGAGGGCGAAGATTTTGGAGAAGGTCCGCAACACCAGGACATTCGGACGGCGCAAGGCCTCGGGAACCGCGGTCGCGTACCTCGCGTCAGTCACGAAGTCGTGATAGGCCTCGTCGATCACGACCAGGGTCGATTCCGGCACCGAATCGAGAAATGCGGTCATGGCATCTGACGTGACGATTGTCCCGGTCGGGTTGTTGGGGTTGCACAGGTAAGCGATCGTCGTGTCGTCACCCATGGCGTCGGTCATGGCATCGAGGTCGTGTACGTGCTCGTGGTCGAGCGGCACCTCGATCATCTCGGTCATCGCCCACCTGGAGGCGATGCGATACATCACGAACGATGGCCAGGCGTAGACGGCACTCGTTCCGGGGCCGCCGGTGGCGGCGGCGATGTGAGTGATCAAGCCCACGCTCCCATTCCCAAACCAGAGATGATCGCCCGGGACGTCGAGGTAGGCCGACAGCGCCACGGTCAGATCACGCAGATCGTCGTCGGGGTAGCGATTCGACTCGGCCAGGGCTCTGGTGGCCGCCTCGACAACGCCTGGGAAGGGGCCGTCCGGGCTCTCGTTCGATGCCAGCTTGACGATCTCGTCCGCGGCCATTCCAATCTCGGAAGCCACCTCCTCGATCGATCGGCCGGGAACGTACGGGCTGATGGCGGCGACGTCCGGCCGGATCCTTGGCATGAGGCAAAGGTAATGGGTGGGGGGTGGGGGGTGGTGGGCTCCGGCCCGAAAGTATGGTGGGTCAGAATTGGAGACGACACTTCAGGTAATCGACCCGCAGGGCCGATTGGTCGGCGAGGACCCCGGGCTCGACGCCGAGCTCTATCAGCGGATGTATCGCAACATGGTCCTGTCCCGTGAGCTCGATCGGCGCATGCTCGCCTTGCAGCGCCAGGGCCGGATCGGGACCTACGCCATGCTGGAAGGGCAAGAAGCCGTGCAGATCGGATCGGCACTGGCGCTCGACCCCGACGACTTCGTGTTCCCTTCCTATCGGGAGCACGGCGTCCAGGTCACGCGAGGGCTACCCATCGAGGTGCTCCTCGCCTACTGGAAGGGTTTGCCCAATGTTCGCTGGGACATGGAGAAATACCGCACGGGCATCGTCTCCGTCCCCATCGCCAGTCAGCTACCTCATGCCGTCGGGTACTCATACGTCACCAAGCTGAGGGGCGAGAACACCGTCACCGCCGTCTATTTCGGGGACGGGGCGACCTCGGAAGTCGACTTCCACTCGGGGATGAACTTCGCCGGGGTCTGGAAGACGCCGACCGTGTTCATCTGTGCCAACAACCTCTATGCGATCTCGGTGCCCTACGAGAAGCAGACCGCCGCCGAGACCATCGCCCAGAAGGCAGGTGCGTATGGCTTCGAGGGGATCCGGGTGGACGGGATGGACGCCATTGCCATGTTCCTGGCGACGCAGCAAGCCGTTGCTCGTGCCCGCAACGGGGATGGTCCGACCCTTATCGAGGCGATGACCTATCGCTACGGCCCCCACGCCACCGCCGACGATCCCACTCTCTACCGCTCCCGGGAGGAAGAGGAGTCGTGGCGTCAGCGCGATCCGATCGAAAGAGTGCGCCGGTTTCTCGAGCAACGCGACGAATGGGACGACGCGGTGGAGGAAAAGGTGACGATGGAGACCTCCGACCTGGTCGCCGCAGCGATCACCGAAATCGAGGCGCAGCCATTACCTGAGCGGGACGACGCCATTCGACACGGCTTTTACCGGATTCCGGCCCATGTCGTGGACCAACTCCACGACATGCAACGGTCCCACGGCGAGCCGCCGACTCATATCGACCCCAACGACATTTGGTCCATCGGCCAGGACGCCATCCCCGGGGGGCCGGCCCGGTCGATGACCATGGCCGAGGCGATCAACGCCGCGCTGCACCAATCGATGGAACGGGACCCGGGCGTCATCGTGCTCGGCGAGGATGTCGGCCTGACCGGCGGGGTCTTCAGGGTTACCGAAGGCCTCCAGCAGAGTTTTGGGGAGGACCGGGTTATCGACACACCGCTCAACGAGTCGGGCATCGTCGGGTCCGCCGTGGGTATGGCTCTGGCAGGTGCCCGGCCGGTGGCAGAGATCCAGTTCGACGGCTTTGTGTATCCGGCTTTCGACCAGATAGTCAGTCATCTGGGCAGATACCGGTTCCGCACGCGTGGCAATTCCGAGGTCCCGGTGGTAGTGCGCTTCCCCAACGGAGCCGGCATCGGCGCGCACGAGCACCATTGTGACTCTCCTGAGGCGTATTTCGTCCACGCACCGGGGCTC
This sequence comes from Acidimicrobiia bacterium, assembly GCA_040510795.1. Lineage (GTDB taxonomy): Bacteria > Actinomycetota > Acidimicrobiia > Spongiisociales > ZC4RG35 > JARDZU01. The sequence goes on along the minus strand of JBEVIF010000314.1, from coordinate 547 downwards.
GTGGTCGTATGCCCGTCCACCCCGATCGATGCCAAGGGCCTGCTTGCTTCCGCTCTCATCGGTCATGATCCGGTGATCTTCCTCGAGCCCAAGGTGCTGTATCGGGCTGGTCGAGAGGATGTCCCGGTCGAGCACTACACCCTTCCCATTGGCCGGGCCCGGGTCAGGAGGGAGGGTGCCGATCTCACCCTGGTCACATATGGGGGGATGGTCCCCGTTGCCCTCGAGGCCGCCAGCAGAGTCGAAACGTCGGTCGAGGTCATCGATCTCCGGACCCTTTTTCCCTGGGACCGGGAGACGGTGCTCGACTCGGTGAAGAAGACGGGCCGGCTCCTCCTCGTGCAGGAGCCACAGGGGTCGGCGGGTGTGGCCGCCGAGGTCGCAGCCGTGGTCGCCGAAAGGGCGCTGTACGACCTCCAGGCCCCAATCGTGCGTGTCACCGGCTTCGATGTCCCCTGGCCCCAGTTCGCCATCGAGACCCATGCTCTGATCGATGTGGACCGGGTGGTGTCGGGGATAAACGAGGCGATGGCAGGGTGACCACCGA
>JBEVIF010000313.1:0-4097 GCA_040510795.1 Acidimicrobiia bacterium | reverse complement strand
GTGGGAAGATCAGGAGTGACCGCGCTGGTGGAGGGAGTAGGCGCCGTCGTCTGAGCGACCGCGGCCGTGGTCGTGGAGGCCACAACGGTGGTAGTAGTCGGAGCCACGGTGGAGGTCGATGTCGTGACACCGTTGGTCGTAGTCGTGGCGCATGCCGCCACCAGGAGGAGGGCCGCTACCCGGACGATCGGCCCTTCAGCATCTCGGCTGCGATCTCGTCCGATACGTGATAGCTCTCGTCCTCACCGGGGAACTCGCCCGAGCCGACATCGGCGACGTACCTGGTCAGGGCGGCGACCGCGTCATCGGCAAGATCGGCGTACTTGCGGACGAACTTCGGGTAGTTGCCCGACCCGAGGCCGAGGACGTCGTGGAAGACCAGAACCTGACCGTCGGTCGCGGGACCGGCCCCGATGCCGATCGTCGGCACGTCGACCTCCTTGGTGATCAACTCACCGAGGATGTCGGGAACCCCCTCGAGGACGATCGAGAAGCAGCCCGCCTCGGAAATGGTGATGGCATCTTCGATGATCTCCTGCGCGGCGTCGACCATCTTGCCCTGGACCTTGAAACCGCCCATGGCGTGGACCGACTGTGGGGTGAGGCCGAGATGGCCCATCACCGGGATCTCGGCGTCGAGGATTGCCTCGATCATCGGCAGCCGCTTGCGACCCCCTTCGAGCTTGACCGCCTCGGCTCCGCCCTCCTGGACGATCTTTCCCGCGTTGCGCACCGTGTCCTCGACCGACACATGGAAGCTGAGCCAGGGCATGTCGACGACGAATAGCGCCTTGGGATGCGCCCGTTTCACGGCGCGGGCATGGATGATCGTCTCTTCCATCCCGAATTCGAGCGTGGTGTCCATCCCATGCACGACGTTCGCCGCCGAATCTCCGACAAGGACGATGTCGACCCCGGCCCGGTCTGCGATCACCGCCCCCGGGTAGTCGTAGGCAGTGACCATCGAGATCTTGGGACCGCCTTTGCGAGCCCTGATGGACGGGACGGTGACCTTTTCGCGCATGGCTGAAGGATACCGGTCGCTCGTAGATGCCGATTCCGGATCTGGCATGGCCGGCGGGTACCGATACCATGCGGAGCCCGCCGAACATCCGAAGGATCCTCCATGGCCAAGGTGTCCCGGTGGCGTCTTTTTTGGACCGTGGTCTCCATAGGCGCTGCCGTCTACATCGTTCTCAACAACCCGGTCAACCTCGGTCTGGACCTGCGCGGTGGCACGCAGATCGTTCTCGAGGCGCAGGACACCGACGACGTCACCGTCGACAGCGAGGTGACCACTCGGACGCTCGAGGTCTTGCGTCGCCGGGTCGACGCCTTCGGGGTGGCCGAGCCCACTCTTCAGGTGTCGGGTGACCGCCGGATCATCATCGAGATGCCCGGAGTGGAAGATCCCGACGCGGCGCTGGAAGTTATCGGGCGAACCGCTCAGCTCACCTTCCACCCCGTGCTCGAATCAGTGCCCACCGGCACCGAGCCGACCACTGATGGAGATCTGGTCATACCCGGCGAGCCCGGCGAGGACCTGGTCCTCGGCCCGACAGCGGTCAGTGGTGACCAGGTCGAAAGCGCTGCGGCCATCTTCGACAGTCAGGGCTCCGGTCTCTGGGCCGTCTCGATCAACTTCCTTCCCGAAGGGGAGGAGCAGTGGGCCCAACTGACCGCCGATGCCGCCTGTGCCCCTGTCGGCGACCCGGCGCGACGGATTGCCATCGTGCTCGACGAGGCGGTCCTCTCCAGCCCGGGCGTCGCCCCCTCGGTCCAATGTGACGTTGGGATCACCGGTGGCGAGACTCTGATCACGGGGAACTTCGACGAGGAGACTTCCAACGAGCTCGCTCTCCTCATCCGGGCCGGTGCCCTGCCGGTCCCGGTCGAGGTGATCGAGCAGGGAACGGTCGGGCCTTCCCTCGGTGAGGCCGCCATCGACGCCAGCCTTCAGGCAGCCCTCATCGGTGCCGGCCTGACCATCCTCTACATGATCGCCTTCTACCGGCTGATGGGTGTGGCCGCAGCCATCTCGCTGGTCGTCTACGGGCTTCTGTCCTACGCGGTCCTGATATGGCTGGGAGCTACCCTCACCCTCCCCGGCATCGCCGGCTTCGTCCTCGCCATCGGGATGGCCGTAGACGCCAACGTGCTGGTCTACGAGCGGGCAAAGGAGGAATACGCCGTCGATCCGACGCTGGGAAGATCGCTGGAGGCAGGGTTCCAACGGGCCTGGAGCGCCATTCTGGACGCCAACGTCACCACTCTTCTGGCCGCAGTACTCCTCTTCTTCCTCGCCGCCGGCGCGGTCCGTGGCTTTGGCGTCACGCTCACTATCGGCGTCCTTGTGTCGATGTTCTCTGCCCTCGTGGTGACCCGGGTCCTGCTCGAGATGTTGTCCCGGATACCGGCATTGCAGACCCGGCCCCGCTTGATGGGCTTGACCGTGGGGCGGCGCTTCCAGGAATGGCTGAGGACGTCGGGACCAAATTTGTTCGCCAAGCCATGGCGCTGGCTGATCATCTCCGGGATCCTGATCGTGCTCGCCATCGCCGGCATCGTCGCGAGGGGCCTGAACTTCGGGATCGAATTCTCCGGTGGTCGCCTGGTGGAGTTCTCCACGACCCAAGATGTCGACCTCGACCAGTTACGACAGGATCTGGCCGACCAGGGTTTGCCGCAGGCCTTGATCCAGGAGACCGGTCAGGGCACGATCGTGATCCGGACCGAGCAGCTCGACCCCGAACGGGAGCAAGTGCTGGAGGACACCGTTGCCGGGATCGGCGGCGACGTGACCCTGGTCCGGGACCAGTTCGTCGGGCCGACGCTGGGCGTGGAGATCCGGAACCGCGCTCTCCTTGCTCTGGGCCTGGCGCTGCTCATGCAGCTCATCTACCTGGCTATCAGGTTCCGGTGGACCATCGGAGCGGCGGCCGTGCTCTCGATGTTCCACGACGTCATCATCGTGATCGGCCTCTTCGCCTGGCTGGGCAAGACCATCGACGGTGTGTTCCTCGCAGCATTGCTCACGATCATCGGATATTCGATCGCCGACTCGGTGGTGATCTTCGACCGGATCCGCGAGCACCAGGCTGAACGACCCGGCGAGCCGCTGGGCCCCATCGCCAACGAGGCCTGCCTGCAGACCGTCCCGAGAACGATCAACACCGGTCTCGGGGCGATCCTCATCCTCGCCTCCCTGTACGTGCTTGGTGGTGACACCCTCTCGGACTTCGCCCTCGCCCTGCTGATCGGGATCCTCGTCGGGACCTACTCCTCGGTGTTCACGGCATCCCCGCTGGCCATCATCCTCGAAGACCGCTACCCGCGCCCGATCCCCGAGCCGACGCCGAACGAGCGCAAGCAGCATCAGAAACAGAAGACCGGACCGAAGAGGATCTTTGAGTAGTAGATACTTGGTACCGAGTACTACGTACTGAGTACCTCTCTCACCCATTCGATGTCGGCGGCCTGTTCCTCCACACCACCCGGGGTCTCAACGACCACCGGCGCGCCGGCCTCGATGATCATCCGGGCCAGCTCCTCCGGTGGGATGAGGCCTTTGCCCAGGTTCTCGTGACGGTCGCGGCGTGAGTCGAAGGGGTCCTTGGAGTCGTTCACCTGGACGAGATCGATTCGTCCCGTGGCTTCCATGATGCGGGGGACCACCTCGTCCACTGGCTCACCACCCGCCCATAGATGACAGGTGTCGAGGACGAAGCCGACTCCGAACTCGCCGACCTCGTCGAAGAGACGGGCGATCCACTCGACCCTTCTCGCCACCGCCTTGTCCCCACCAGCGGTGTTCTCGATGAAGATCGGCATCTCGGTGTCGACCGCCTCGAGTGCCTTCCTCCACCGATCGATGCCCTCCTCCTGTGGCCCATCGCCCGTCACATGGCCACCGTGGACGATCACCGCCAGGGCGCCGACCTCGGTGGCCGCATCACACGTGTCCTGGAGGATCTTTCGCGACGGGATCCTCACCCGGTTGTTGTCGGCACAGACGTTGATCAGGTACGGAGCGTGGACGTAGATCGGGATCGGTGAGCGGCGGAGGGCTTCGGCGTCGGGCCGCGGCGGGGGCTTCT
>JBEVIF010000312.1:0-5917 GCA_040510795.1 Acidimicrobiia bacterium | reverse complement strand
CAGACGCCGAGTCCGGTCAGCGCCAGAACCGCCAGCATCGTCGCCGCCCGCGACGTGATGAGGGGGAGGAGATTCGACTCTGGATCGGTGAACCCGATGATCGAGGTGAAGCCACCGAACCCGAGCCCGGCGGCCAGCGCATATCCGAATCTGCCCCTTGCTGTATCGCCCGGGTCCGCCACCCATGAGCTGAGAACGATTGCCGGAACCGCCACCGCCACCCCGACCCAGGCGAGGGTGCTGGGACGTTCGCCACCAACGACCGCCACCATCACCGGTAGCACCGCGGCCACGGCGGCAGCTGTTGGGGCGACGGCAGCGGCGTTGCCCCGGCTGAGCCCGGCGAACAAGGACACGAGACCTATCGCGCCGGCGATCCCGGCTGCTGCCCCGAGCAGGAGGTCGACAGGCCCCGCGTCGCCACCTACGACCAAAGCGACCACGAGGATCATCGGAAAGCTGATCACTCCTGCCCAGAGGACGATGGCCGCGGCCGGAGCGCGCTTGGCTCCCTCTCCACCCAGGAAATCGGCGACTCCGTAGAGGAGGGAGCTGATGCCCCCGAGGATTACCTCCACCTATCTGCTGGCCCCGGGCAGACGCATGACCTCGAGCTCTTTGCGAATCGCCCGGGCGGCGTCATCGAGATCCTCACGCTCGACTGACGTGGCCGCATTGGAGAAATCGAGGTCGTGCATCCCATCCATCGGGACCACGTGGATGTGCATGTGCGGAACCTCGAGACCGGCGATCATCAGACCGACCCGCGTGGGCTCAAAGACCTTGTGAAGCGCCATGCCGATGTGACCGGCGACGGTGAACAGGTGATTCGACAGCTCCGGCGGACAATCGATCCAATGGTCGATCTCCAGCTTCGGCACCACGAGGGTGTGCCCCCGCCGCAAGGGGTTGATGGAGAGAAACGCAACACATAGATCGTCCCGCCACACGAATGTGCCGGGTATCTCTCCCTCGATGATCCGGGTGAACAGTGTCGGCATCGCGCCGAGAATATCGGCCCCCGGTTCAGCCGCCGGCAACCACCTTCAACAGCTGGTTGCTTGTGGTGACATACATCTCGCCCGCTCCGTCGACGCCGAAACCGGTCACCTGCCCGGGCACGCCGACCTGCTCGGTCCAGTCCCGAAGCTCGGTGGCGGCACCATCTGCGAAGAGGAAGCTGCGCAGATACCCGCCGCAGTAGTCGGAGTAGAAGTAGTGACCGACCAACTGGGGAAGGGACGCTCCGCCGTAGACGGGCCCACCTGTGATGGAGCAAGTGCCGGCGTCGCCGTGCTCGACTTCGAGGACGGGCGTCACCATCCCGGTCCCATCACAGTCGGATGAGCTGAAGCAATTCATCCCTTCGAGAATGGGCCATCCGAAATTGTGATCCGGCTGCAGTGGAACGACCGAGACCTCCTCGTAGGTGTTCTGGCCGACATCGGCGATGTAGATCGTCTCTCCGTCGATCCAGAACCTCCACGGGTTGCGCAGTCCCATCGCGTACTTGGTCGGGTTCGGGTCGGCACCCTCGACGTCGATGTTCACCAATCCGCCGAGGAGCGTGTCGGGCTTCTGGCCATTTTGGAAACTATCCCCCGCCCCGCCGCCGTCGCCGAGACCGAGGATCAGGGAGCCATCGCCGGCGAACTGGATCATCCCGCCGTTGTGATTGCCTGCGGGCTGGTCGACCTCGAGTAGCACACGTTCGCTGGCCGGGTCGGCCTGCTCCGGGCTGGAGAAAGTGAACTCGGAGACAACGGTGTCACCCGAAGTATCCGAATAGTGGATATAGAACCGTGCCGGATCCGTGGGGTGAAGCGCCATCGAGAGCAAACCCTGCTCACCGTCGTTGCGGACCCTTTCCAGGATGTCGAGCACAGGCGCTTCTGCGATGGCACTCCCGTCGTAGAGCCAGACCCGCCCGTCCTTCGTTATGACGTAGGAATGCATCTCTCCCTCCCGAGCGGTGAGCTGGACCGGGAAGTTGAGATCTGCCACGGGCTGATAGGCGAGAACCGTCTCGTCCAGGGCGAGCGTGGAGGTGGTGGCCGGCGCACTCGTCGTGGCAGCTTCTGCCGGAACGGACGTGGACGTGGTCTCGGGAATGGTGGTTTCAGCACTCGTCGACGTCGTGACGGCCGCGATGGTCGAAGTGGTCTGCTCCGGCTCGGGCTCCGCGATGCATGCGGCCACGAGACACAGAACAGGGATGAGAAGGCGGCGCATGCTGGGCACGCTACGTATATGTTCCGCCAATCGTGGCCGAGCATCAGAACGATCCGGGCAGCATCCGGGCCTGGATCACATATGACTGGGCCAACTCTGCCTATGCCACGACAATCCTGGCCGCCGTGCTCCCCGCCTACTTCGCCGGCGAGGTCGTGGGCGACGGCGGCGTCGACCTCATCGGTCGGAATTGGACCGGTCAGGACCTGTGGGCCCTCGCCGTCGGTGCTGGGCCCCTGATCATGTTCCTGGCGACACCGGTACTCGGGGCCATCGCGGATTTCTCGGGATCCAAACGGCGCTTTCTCGTGGTGTTCGCCACTTGGGGGGCAATCTTCACCTCACTCCTCTTCTTTGCCGCCACCGGGGACGTGCTGCTGACACTCGGTCTGTTCCTCCTCGCTCACCTCGGGTTCGTGGGGGCCAACGTCTTCTACGACGCTTTTCTCCCCGACCTCACCACCGACGACACCATCGATATGGTCAGCTCGAGGGGGTTCGCCTGGGGGTACTTCGGCGGTGGGCTCCATCTTCTCCTCTCCCTGGCGCTGATCCAGCTCAGCGACGGCCTCATCCCGATCGACACCGCCCTGGCCACCAGGATCGCCATCGGTTCGGCCGGGCTCTGGTGGCTGGGATTCGGGGTGGCGGCATTCAAGAACCTGCCCCGGGTCGGTATCGCCCAGGAGCTCCCCGGGGGTGTCACGCCGACCTGGAGGGCATACACACGGTTCGGCTTCAGCCGGACGTTTGCCACTCTGAAGAAGGTGGTCCACAACCGGCCGCTGCTCGTATTCATCGTCGCCTTCATGCTGTTCAACGACGGGGTGCAGACCACGATCGCGCTTGCGGCTATCTACGCCACCGAGACCTTGGACCTCGGCATCACAATCGTGATCGTCGGTGTGCTCCTCGTGCAGTTCATCGCCTTCTTCGGCGCGATGGGCTTCGGGCGTCTCGCCGACAGGGTCGGCACCAAGCCCGCACTCCTGGCCAGCATCGCGGTCTGGTCTGCGGTGACCCTTGCTGCCTTCTTCCTTCCGACCGGCGAGGCAGGGCCTTTCCTGGCCCTCGCTGCGGTGATCGGCTTCGTCCTCGGCGGCACCCAGGCGTTGTCGAGGAGTCTTTACGGATCGATGATCCCGGAGGATCAATCGGCGGAGTTCTATGGCTTCTACTCGGTGTTCTCCAAGTTCAGCGCGATCTGGGGCCCCTGGATGTTCGCTTTCGTTCGCCAGTTGACCGGCTCGGCCCGACTGGCGATTGTCTCGATCGCCGTCTTCTTCATTGCGGGCGGGATCCTGTTCAGGTCGGTCGACATCGACGAGGGTCGACGCAATCGAGCTGCGCTGCGAACGCCGGCGGCCATGACATAGGATCGACCCGGATGACCGACGAGCATCAGGACCCGTTCCGGGCCGAGGAAGAGCCTCGGGCGCAGCCCGACGCAGCCGAGGCGCCAACTCCCAGCCCGGAACCCACGGGGATCGCATGGGGAGCCATCCTCGCCTTCGCCGGGATCGCCTTGATCATCGTCTTCGCCGTCCAGAACACCGATCCGGTGCCGGTCAGGTTCCTCTGGATGGAGGGAGAGCACCCGCTGGCGATCGTGATCCTCATCACGGTCGGAGTCGTGATCCTGCTGACCGAGCTCATCGGTGTGAGCTATCGCAGGCGACGACGACGCCGGCGCGAGGAGAGAGATGAGCTGCGGAGGTTGCGGGACGTTTGAGCAGGGCGCCTTTAGCGCGTCTCATGGGGAACGGATCATCATATCCGGTTAACCGGACATGTCAGATTGGTTTGCTTGATTCTCGATCTGGATAACAATGGGTCGGCACAGGCGACCTGTGCCCTCATAGGAGTTGAAGAATGATCTTTGGTTATCTGGACCCGGGCTCAGGCAGCTTGATCCTGCAGGCCGTCATCGGGGGCCTCACCGGTATCGGTGTCGCCTACAAGGCCTACCGCGCCAGACGCGGCCTCGGCAAGGTCGACCCTGATTCCGAGCACGACGGTGACGAGGAGAACGCTGGAGACGCGGCGCTTCCCGCCGAGTCCTGACATCCCTCCATGAGCACGCCCGACCCCGGGTCGTTCCGCGACCCGGCCTCCCACGTCGTCATCGACGGCGACAAAGTGATGCGTCTCCTCGACGAGCGAGGGCTCGAGGGGTGGCGCGCCTTGTCCGCGACGGATTTCTTTCGCAGTGCGGTGGCCGACGGCCGGCTCATCGATTCAGAGGAGATCGAACCACCTGAGGGCAGCGCCGGCGCATTGAGGCACCCACGTCTCGATCTGATCACATATCCCTACGAGTGGACCTTCTCGATGCTGCGGGATGCCGCTTTGCTCCAGCTCGACCTGCTCGAGGGAGCGCTTTCGGCGGGACTGACGATCAAGGACGCCACGCCGTACAACATCCAGTTCGTCGATGGGCGGCCGGTGTTCATCGACATCGGCTCGTTCGAGACTTATCGCAAAGGCGAGCCCTGGATCGGCTATCGACAGTTCACCCGCCAGTTCCTGTTCCCGCTGATGCTTCGGGCCTGGGTTGGCGTCCCCTTCCAGCCTTGGCTCCGCGGAGACCTGGAGGGCCCCACCCCTGACCAGATGTCGAAGCTCCTCGCAGGGAGGAAGCGCTTCAACACCAGTGCCCTGCTCCATGTCCGGCTACAGGCCCGCATGGAGTCTCGGATGGCCGATCGCGCGATGCGTCAGGAGTTGAGCGAGGCCGGCTTCAGCGCCGAGATGATCCTGGCAAACGTGAAAAAGCTGCGGTCGTTGGTCGAGACCCTCACGGTGGACGAGGGCGAGGACGGATGGTCCACCTACGTCGAATGCAGCCACGTGACCCGGGACCGGACGGCGAAGAGCGAATTCCTCGATTCGGCGCTGAAGAAGTTCGTGCCGGGCCGCGTGGTGGACCTGGGGGCCAACGATGGCCATTTCTCCCGCATAGCCGCTGAAAACGGGGCACTGGCGATCGCCATCGACAGCTATGAGCCCGTGCTCGACGAGGTCTATCGGGGCAGTGCCGGCACGGGCCTGGCCGTCGCCCTCACCGATCTGGCCAACCCATCACCTTCCCAGGGATGGGCGGGGCAGGAGAGAGGCTCGTTGATGGAGCGGGCCCGTCCCGACCTGATCATCGCCTACGGAGTGATTCATCATCTGATCTACGGGGCGAGCATCCCTCCCCGGGAGGTAGTGCGATGGCTGGCTTCATTCAGATGCCCGGTTGTCGTCGAGTTCGTCTCACCTTCGGACGAGATGGTGATCAAGCTCGTCGGCAACAAACTCCCTCACGAGCTTCACCCGGGAGGCGAGGAGTCGGAGTTCCGGGCGATACTCGACGGGTCGTTCGTCACCGTTGACGAGATAGGTCTCTCCTCGGGTACGAGGATTCTTTTCGCACTCGAGCCGCGATGAAGCCGGGGCGACTGGGCTCGTCGCCCTGGTTGACGGTGCCATTGTCCCTGGCGGCGGTGGGTGCGTTTGCCCTGGCTCAGCCCGTGCTCGACCTCCTCGGGAGGAATCCGGAGTTCTTCATCGCCCGTGGCTTCACCGCGATCGATGTCATCCTGTTCCCGGCCCTGCTGCTCCTATTGCCCGCATTGCTCTCGCTCCCGGTCCTCGCGCTCCGATGGATCGGGCCCCGGACCGCAGGCATTGGGCACGCCAT
>JBEVIF010000311.1:0-4560 GCA_040510795.1 Acidimicrobiia bacterium | reverse complement strand
ACGATCTCATGAGTCCCCAGTCCTTTCCATTTCCACGACCAGGTTCCTGGTCGAGATCTCGGCTGCGATGAGCCCCAGCGAGTCGCTGATCATGTCGGCGGCAACCCGGCTCGCATCGGCGCCGCGGGCGGTTCGGATGTCGAAGAGGAGAACGCCTGGAGCCTTCTGCGCGGTTCCCTCCGCCAGCCGCTCCATTTGGGAATTGGTCAAGCCGATCGTAACCAAGGGGCCGAGTGCATCACGAGCCCTCCCCCGGTAGACCTTCTCGGCAACGAGGGTCCTCCCAGGCAATCCCGGGCCCTGATGGGCGCCCACCCAGTCGGTGCCAAGACCGATCCGCGCATGTGGAGCGACCCAAGGAACGACGGACACGATGCGCTCCATGCGCAGGCTGCCGGCGTCGAGACGGGAGGGAGTGCGCTTGGGAAGCCGGAACGCGCTGTCGACCGGCGCCTCGACGATCCCGATCTCCAACTCCCCGTATTCGGTCGGCGTGAGCTCGGCCACGAAATTGGCGTATCGAACGCGATTCCGTCGGGGATCGGGAATGCGGGCGATGAGACGATTGACGCCGTAGAGGATCGCCCAGAGCAGCCCCAGCATCAGCAGCATCAGACCTGCCACGACCAGGGCGACGAGGGCGGGGTTCGCCTTCGGGGTGACCTCGAGATCGATGGCCAGCGAGCCCTCCTCGACTCGCTCCGGGCTGGTTTGCGGCGTGGACCGGGTCTGGAAGTCGAGCACGCCCTGGGCGAAACCGGCGCGGTCGAGGGTGACCCCCATGGTCACAGTCTGAATCCCGCCCGGCTCGACCTGGATGCAATCGGACCCGGCGAGATCGGCGGTGGCGTTGATCACCTCTTCATTGGTGTCGGTCATCCCCGCTGAAGGCCCGACCAGGCACAACTCACCGCCGTCTTTCGGATCGACCTGGAGATCGACAAGGAACGGGCCCACCCCCTCCCCGCTGATCGGGGGAGGCTGCTCCACGATCGCGGGGGCATTGATCGGTTCGTTGAGGATGAAATTCTGAGTGGCAGGGTCGACCAGTCCCGGGCCGGAGGTCATCTCCACGGTCAGGTCGAAACTCTCCGCCGACGGAAGAGCCGAGACGGTGACAGGCCATCCGGTCCCGTCGGGCGAGCCGACCTGGCCCGAGTCGGCGGTGACCTGGATCCGGCCCAACGCCTCGCCTTCGAGCCGGCCATGGGGCCCGTCGGCGACGACGAAGAATTCCCCCGGCTCGTTCTGATACAGCGTGGGGGTAGCACTCTGCACTACCGGGACTGCGGGCTGGGCGACGACGAAGGCGCAGACCTCGGTCACTCCTGAGACCTCGATGCTGAACGGGGTTCCCACCGGGCGAGCGAGTGCGACATTCGTTCCCGAGTCGCCGTCCGTGGTTTCGGTTGTATCTGTCAGGGAGGACTCGGTGAGGCTGGGTGGGCTTCCCGCGCTGCCCCGAGTGATCAGCCGGACCTCGGTAGCGAGCTGATAAGGAGCAGGCCCCGCATCAACCACGGCCTCGTTGACAGTCAGATTGCCGGCGGCGTCGGGAGCCAGGTCCGGCAACTGATACCCACCCACCTGGGAGGCACAGGCCATGATGAACGGGAGCCTGCTGGCATCGTCCACCGATTGGAACGCGCCGTTGCCAGGGCCACAGTCGAGAGACGGATCGCCACCCATGCCGCGGAGCACACGCCGGCTCGCCTCGTCCACTCCGCTCTCGTCTCCGAGCAACATGATCTGGGCACTCACCCCGGCATCACCGAGTTGATCGGCCAGCTGACCCGCGTCACAGATGAGCGACGGCATGAGGGCCTCTGCCTCGACCACGTTGTCCGGCGTTACCGGATCCGGGAAGTAGTTGCGCTCGAGCGGGAGATGGTCCTCGTCCAGATCGTGTTGGCCGTCGGTGAACCAGAAGAGGATCTGACAGGTGGCGTTCGACTCGGCGAATGCACCCGCGGCTCCTTGCAGGGCATAGACGTAGTCGGTGTGTAACTGGTCCTCTTCTGACCCCACAGTGTCGACCGTCTCCAAGACGCCACTCAGACTGTCCTGATTCAGAACCTGCCACTCCCCTGGCCGGTAGTTCTCGCCGAAGCCGGCCACCTGAATCTCGACCTGTTGGACTCGCTCGGCTAGGGAGGCGTAGGAGCGAACCACGGCCCGCGCGCCGGTGATTCGCTGGTCGTCGGGGTCGGACCCGGCCAGCGAGCCGGACTGGTCGATGAGCAGGAGCACCCGAACCGTTGCGCCCTCGTCGGGGGCGCATCCACCGGGCAGATCGGACGTCTGGGCGCCGGCCACACCGGGAAGGAGCGAAAGCCCGATGAGGGCGGCCGAGAACACAGAGAGAAGACGGCGCATCACAGCTGACCGGTCCAGACACGGGCGATGTAGAAGGCGAGACGGAGACCGTGCCAGCCGATGGCGAGTCCCAGTGACACCAGGAGCCCCACCCATCCGATCAAACTCGGCCGCCAAGCCGGCTCGTGCCAGCGCCCACCTACGCTCTGCCGCTCGTAGCGGAAGACAGCAAAGGCCGGCAATACCAGGATGAAGGTGATCACCAGGGCCGCCACCGACTTTCTGAACGACGCGGTCATCCCGGGCGCCAGGTTCCATGGCTCGCCAACGGCCAGCAGGGCGATGACGAGGGCAGAAACGGCGAGCACCGCCACCGAGACGTAAAACCAGCGACGGGAGGCGGTGACCCTGGCGCGGGCCCTCGGGTAGCCGGGCCGGGCACCGGCGTTACCGCCGCCGGGAATGGGGACGTTGGAGCTCACGAGCCACCGGCCAGGGTGTCCAGGGTCTCGAGGAATTCATCGCCATGTCCCTCGACCTCTGGCGAGTCGGTGACGACCACGATGTGGTGGGCCAGCTCATGGATCAATGACCAGGCGATGAGGGGTTCGTCGAGCGTGATCGAACCGGTGTTTGGGTCGTACAGCCCGCCGAGGTCACCTTCCAGCACAGTCGAAGAAACCGAGACCGACCGGACGTCCCAATCCACCACGACCTCGTCTGCGATGGCCTGGGCCTCCGCCGGCGAGATCTCGTATAGGAAGTTCTCGATCCGCTCCGTGCCGATGTGGTCGTGCACGATGCAGTAATCCCATTGACAAACCTCGAGGTCCTCGCCTGAGGGATCGATCTCCGCATAGGCGGCGGTGTCGGTTGGGATCGCTGTCTCCTCGGCGGCCGGGAGGGGCGAGACCGAGCCGGCGGCGACCTCGGCGGTTCGGGGAGCATCGCCCCGGATGGCGGCCACCGTCACCAGGGCGACGATGACGGCACCAAATGCCCACAGCCAGATCATCGGCCGGCGTTCCCTCGGGGCGGGCGCGGGCACCGGCACGGGGGTCGACGTGTCGAGAATGGGCAGTGGTCCCCCGAGACGTTCGGGCTCGGTGTCTCTCACAACTGCCGAAGATGGTACGAGCCTGGCGCCACAACGCCTTTGGCTTGGAGATCTGACCTATCCGATCAGGTCTCCGCGGCTCGACGGAAAGGGAATGCGACCAAACTCAGACCGATCCCTGCCAAACCGGCGAAGAAGATGAGGCCCGTCCACACCGACACCGGCCAGTTGATCTCGGCGGACACCGAGAAGATGGCGAAATGGACGATCCACATCACGACAGGGACTCCAAACGCCAGGATCCGCAGGGAGGCGGGACGGTCGGCGCCCGGTCGGAGCGCCCGGACCAGCAAGTCGACGGCGAGACCCGCCACCAGGGGGGCGATCAACTCGCCCGGGTAGTCGAAGCCCTCGAGCAACTCCATCAGCAGCCCGAAGCCGCCGAACAGGACCAGCCCGGCGCCGAAGGGCAATGTCCATCGACGCATCAGCAGGAGCAGGGCGCCCATAAGGATCATCGTGGTGATGAGGACCGACCCAACCCCGGCCACTACGGCGAAGTAGCCGGTCTCCACACCCGGGATGTAGGGCGTCTCCATGAGCCGAACGCTTGTCCCGTCCATGTACTGGAAGAAGAACCCGACCTGCGCCGCTGCCATCGTCGCCGCCAACACTGCCGGCAGCAGGGCCTGGAGACTCGGCGGTGGATCATCGTCGAACCACGCGGCCCGAAGAGGCCCGGACAGGATCAGCAGCGCTCCGATCAACAACAACAAGTGCGTCGGCGAGAGCAGGGCATCGATCGAAACCTCGATCCCGAAGATGATGTGCCAGAACATGTCCCCGATCGCGCCGGCCATGAACACGAAGACACCGGCGACAGAGGTCCCGTAACCGATAGGGATCGCCCCGGTCAGCGACGGTGCCTGGGTCCGACCTCTGATCACGAGCCAGGTCAGCCAGAAGGCCACGGCCAGGAAGCCCGAGTAGAGGACGGCATGCCACGGTGTGAAGAACGTCTCCGGGGTATCGAGGTTGCGGTGGGCATACCCATCCACGAATCCGCCAAGCGTTAGCCACGAGCCGAGGACCACTGTGACTAGGTCTTCACTCCAGGTGGTGCGACGCGCTCTCGTGTCCGGTCGGGGCGACCGGCTGGGAGAGGTTCTCATGTCACCACCCATTCT
>JBEVIF010000310.1:0-6745 GCA_040510795.1 Acidimicrobiia bacterium | reverse complement strand
GCAGCGATCGCCGGAGCCCTGTGGTTCGGCTACGCCCACACCGCGCCGCACTTTCACACCGAGATCGCAGCGCGCGCCGACGTGATCCTCACCCTCGCCGTGCTGGTGGTCGGCGCCCTCGCCAGCGAACTCGCCGATGCCCGGCATCGGTTGCGCCGGCTGCGCGGCGATACCGTGAAGAGGTGAGCACGGGCCGACTGAGGGTTTTCCTAGGCGCCGCACCTGGCGTGGGCAAGACCTATGCCATGCTCGATGAAGGGCACCGGCTTCGGGACCTGGGTCGGGATGTGGTGATCGCCTACGTCGAGCCTCACGCCCGGACCGACACGATCGCGATGATCGGCGATTTGGAGATCGTCCCCCGCAAGCAGATCGAGCATCGTGGATCGACATCCGAGGAGATGGACCTGGACGCTGTCCTCCGACGTGCTCCCCGAGTCGCCCTCGTCGATGAGCTAGCCCACACCAACATCCCGGGCTCGCCGAATGTGAAGCGATGGCAGGACGTCGACTCGCTGCTCGACGCTGGCATCGATGTCTTGAGCACCCTCAATATCCAGCATCTCGAATCTCTCAACGATGTCGTCTTCGAGATAACCGACATCGTGCAACGGGAGACGATCCCCGATGAGGTGGTACGCCGCGCCAGCGAGATCGAGCTCGTCGACCTGACCCAGGAGGGCATTCGGGAGCGGATGGCCTCGGGCAAGATCTATCCGGCGGAGCGGATCGACGCCGCGCTCGGCAACTACTTCCGGCCCGGCAATCTGGGTGCGCTGCGCGAACTAGCACTCTCCTGGACCGCGGACCGGGTGGACGAGGCCGTGGCCAAGTACCGCAGCCTTCACGGCATCGACAGCCAATGGGAGACCAGAGAACGCGTCGTAGTAGCCATGGCCGGAGCCGTCGGGGGAGGTGACATCGTCAGGAGGGCGGCGCGTCTCGCTATGCGCTCTCGCGCCGATCTGCTCGGTGTGTTCGTCCGGCCCACCGATGGGCTCACCGACGACACGAGCAACGCCCTCGCCGCCCAGATCCAGATGCTCCAGAGCCTTGGGGGGAGGTATCACGAGGTCGTTGGCGACGACGTCGCATCATCTCTCATCGCCTTTGCTAAGAGCGAGAACGCAACACAACTCGTGCTCGGGGCGACCCGACGTTCCCGATTCCAGGAGCTGTTGGGCGGCTCACCGGTGGCCCGAGTGGTCCGCAAGGCCGGAGACATCGACATCCATGTCATCTCGTACGAAGGCGCCAGGCCGAGAACGTCCCGGCCGCAGTCGCGTCAACTCCTGAGCCCGGCGCGGCGCATATCCTCCTGGGCCTTCGCCGTCCTGGGGCCGCCGCTCATCACCTGGGCGCTCCTCTCTTGGTTTGACGCCCCCCTCCACAACGTCCTTCTCGTCTACCTCCTCGCTGCCGTAGGCGCCGGCGTTCTTGGCGGCGCTCTTCCCGCCGCGGTCACCGCGATCTCCGGGTTCTTCTTCGCCAATTGGTTCTTCGCTCCTCCGTTTAGGTCGTGGACGATCAACAGCGCCGACAACCTCTTCTCGCTGTTCGCATTCCTGTTCGTGTCCTTGGTCGTGGGTCTCCTCGTCGGGATGTCCAGCCGCCGCGCCGCCGAGGCACGGCGGGCCAGAGCCCAGGCCGAGGCCCTGGCTGCCACCGCTGTCGGTGGGCACCCGGTCTTCGGCACCGACGAGCGCGGCCTGGTGCGTCGAATCAGGGAGACCTTCGGGTTGGAGGCGGCCAGTGTCCTGAGGCGCGAGGGGGACTCGTGGGTGACGCTGGCCTGGGACGGTGACATTGTCCTCGACCAGCCCGACAAAGGGAGCGAGATCATCGATCTGATCGGGGGCGCGGTGCTGGTGATCCTTGACGGGCAACTGACGACCGACGACCGTGCCGTCCTTCGAGCCTTCGCCGCCCAAATCGTTCAGGCATTGGAGAGAGTGGAGCTAGAACGGGAAGCCGACTCGGCCGAGGCGATGGCCGAGACCGATCGTCTTCGCACCGCTCTCCTGGGAGCCGTGTCCCACGATCTTAGGACTCCACTGGCGACCATCAAGGCCTCGGTGACCAGTCTGCTCGAGACCGGCGTCGAATGGACCCCCGGCCAGACATCGGCCTTCCTCCAGGCAATCCTCGACGAGACGGAGCGGCTGGACCGCGTGGTAGGGCGACTACTCGACGCCAGCAGGGTTCAGGTCGGAGCAGTCCATGTCTTCTTTAGGCCAGTCGGGCTGGATGAGGTGGTGGCCGCCGCCCTCGGAGGGCTGGGAGCAGCACGGGACAGGGTCATCGTCGACATCCCGGAGTCTTTGCCCGAGATCCAGACCGATCCCGCCTTGCTGGAAAGAGCCGTGGCCAACCTGATCGAGAATGCGTTGATCTGGTCCCCAAACACCGAATCAGTGAGAGTCAGCGCAGGGGAGATCGCCCGCCGCATCGACCTCCGGATCACCGATCGTGGCCCCGGCATCCCTCTGGACTCGCGTGACGCGGTATTCCAACCATTCCAACGGCTCGGCGACTCGCCGAGGAGTGAGGGCGTCGGGCTCGGGTTGGCAGTGTCCCAAGGCCTCCTCGAGGCAATGGGCAACGAGTTGATCATCGAGGACACACCGGGAGGGGGGACCACGATGGTGATCGGGTTCAAGATCGCCGGCGCCATCCACATCCCCGACACGTTGACCACGGATTCCCATGTCTAGCGAAGGGCGGATCCTCCTAGTGGATGACGAGCCCCAGATCCTCCGCGCCCTTGCGATAAACCTGAAGGCGCTCGGCTATCAGATAGAGACTGCCCAGAGCGGCGAGGAGGCCCTGCAGAAGGCAGCGGCCAGGAGACCCGATGCAGTCATCCTCGACCTCGGGCTCCCCGGAATCGACGGCGTCGATGTGATCCGAGGCCTGCGCGGCTGGTCCGACGTCCCGATCGTCGTGCTCACGGTTCGGGAGGGGGAGATGGACAAGATTCTGGCCCTCGACGCCGGCGCCGACGACTACGTGACCAAGCCCTTTGGGATGGGAGAGCTCCTGGCACGTCTGCGGGCAGCCTTGCGGCGGGCGGCTCCTGATGACTCGGGGGCACCCATCATCTCCACGCCGCATTTCACGATCGACCTGTCGGCCAAGCGCGTCCTCGACGCCGACAACTCCGAAGTGCGCCTCACGCCGACCGAGTGGGGCATCGTCGAGGTGCTGGTGCGACATCACGGGAAACTGGTCAGTCAGACCCAATTGCTGCATGAGGTCTGGGGGCCTCAGTACGGGGAGGAGACCAACTATCTGCGTGTCTTCATGGCTCAGGTGCGACGGAAGCTGGAGCCCCAGCCGGCGACGCCTCGCTACTTCATAACAGAGCCCGGAATGGGATATCGATTCGAGCTACCCGAACCGGAGCAGGTCGTCGCGAGCAGGTGAGGCGAGGCGCTTGGACACGCGATGATCCCTTCGATCTCTCTGTCTCCGGACTTCAAAGACTGACGTAAGGATCGGTCGACGCCGCGTTAGCAACGCGTCAGGAACTCCCTCCTAGAGGCAGGGTTGGCGCTAGCAATACCTCATGGAGCGCCGATCGGTGACTGGCGCCTGGTGCTGCGCGGCCCAGTTGGCCGGTAAGAGGTGATAGTTCTGGCGGAAGTGAATCTCAAGCGAAGGCTTTTCGGAAGGCCGTTCGCATCACACGAAGAGGACGCCCAACTACTTCCCAAGCGGTTAGCTCTCCCGGTCTTTGCGTCCGACCCTTTGTCTTCGGTGGCGTATGCGACCGAAGAGGCGATGTTGGTGTTGGCTCTCGCCGGTACCGCCGCGTTTGCCCTGCTGACCCCGATCTCCCTGGCAATCGCTGCTCTGCTCGTAATCGTCATCGTCTCCTACCGACAGACGATCAAGGCCTATCCAGATGGAGGCGGGGCGTTCATCGTCGCCAACGACAACATCGGCATCCGCACCGGGGCAGTTGCCGCTTCTGCGTTGTTGATCGACTACGTGTTGACGGTTTCCGTCTCGGTGGCAGCGGGTGTGGCTGCCATCACCTCGGCGGCACCCTCCCTCATCCCCTGGCGGCTGGCGATCGCACTCGGCTTCGTAACTCTGTTGACGATTGCCAACCTGCGCGGGGTCAAAGAGGCCTCCACGTTGTTTGCCCTCCCCACTTATCTGTTCGTGGCGACCGTGGGGGTCACGCTTGTGGTCGGCTTCGCCAAGTGTCTCGACGGTGTGTGCCCGACTGCGATCTCGTCGGGGGCGGATCTCGAGGCGGAGGTGGCAGTGATTGGGCTCTTCCTGATTCTCAGGGCCTTCGCCTCTGGATCCACGGCTCTAACCGGTGTCGAGGCCGTCGCCAATGGAGTACAGGCTTTTCGACAGCCGAAGGCTCAGAACGCCGCCGCCACGCTCGGGATCATGGGTGCGATCTCGATCACGATGTTTCTCGGCATCTCGACCCTGGCCCTGTGGTTCGATGTCCGAATCTCGGAGGACACCATCGACCAATACGGGACGGTGATCTCACAGATTGGCCGAGCTGCCTTCGATGGAGGCATTGGCTTCTACCTCCTGCAGGTGTTCACGGCTGCGATCCTGATCCTGGCGGCCAACACCGCGTACCAGGACTTCCCTCGACTCTCCGCCATCCTGGCGCGGCACAAGCTGGTCCCTCGCCAGTTCTTGAACCGGGGAGATCGTCTGGTCTTCTCCAACGGGATCATCACCCTGGCGCTGGTGGCCGCCGCGCTTCTGATCGTGTTCCAGGCGGAGGTCAGCCGTTTGATCCAGCTCTACGTCGTGGGCGTCTTCACGGCCTTCACGCTCAGTCAGACCGGGATGGTGAGGCACTGGTTGAGGACGAGAGAGCATGGGTGGAGACGGTCCGTGGCGATCAATGCGGTCGGCGCCGTGACCACCGGAGTGGTCTTGATCGTGGTGGCCACGGTCAAGTTCTCTCATGGGGCATGGATCGTGATCCTCATGATGCCGATCCTCGTCGGTCTCATGCTCAGCACTCGCCGCCACTATCTGGGCGTTGCGACACAGCTCAAACTGGTCCCGGTCGAGGCCCAGCCGCGGCCGACGAGGATCATCGTCCTCGTGGCACATCACGACGAAGGAACCGACAGGGCCTTGCGTTACGCGCAGTTGGTCAACGCCGATGCGGTCACCTGTGTGCATGCCGAGGAGCCTGAGTCCGACGACCTCGTCTACACGTGGGATGCGGCCCACCCCGGGCACGCGCTGGAGATCATCCCTGGTGAGCGAGACTCGATCTCGAGACGAGCCGTACGCCGGGTTCGTCAGGAGCGAGACGCCCACCCTGAGGCAATCATCACCGTCATCCTCGCCGATCGCGTACGCACCCGGTCAATCCTCGCCCCATTCGCTCACCGCCACAGTCTCGCCATCAAGTCCCGGTTGCTCTTCGAGCCGGGCGTGGTGGTGACCGACCTCAATGTCCCCATTCGCTCCCGACGTAGCAAATTGCCCCGCGTTCCAACCCGCAAGGTTGAACAGGTGGTCCTCGTCTCCGACATGACGCGTCCTATCAGGGAGGCGCTGGCCTACGCCCTGAGCCTTGGGCCACCTGTCACTGCGATTCACATCGACGTCGACCAGTCACAACGGGATCGGCTGGAGCGACAATGGAGCGAAGCGGGCTACGAGTTTCCGCTCGTCGTCCTGCCCAGTCCGTACCGCAGCATCGTCGGCCCTCTTGTTAGATATCTCCGTGATCGGAGACGGGCTGCCAGTCCCGGAACCTTGATCTCAGCGGTGATCCCAGAATTCATCGTTCCAGGGCGGGTCACCCAACTGCTACACAATCAGACCGGTCTTGCCATCAAGGGAATTCTGGCCGCAGAAGCGGGCATCGCAGTCACCAGTGTCCCCTTCCATCTCCGGACCAATGGCGATTCGGGCGACTGATCCATTCTCCGGCAGTTACCTCGGCGATAGTGATGACCCGAGACGGCGGAGAAACTGAGCACCGGAACGCGCCAAACCTAGAGAAGGTGAAGGCCCTATGTTCATTGGCGTTTTCGGGCGTTGTGGGATCTAAATACAGAGGAGGTTTCTTAACCGGGTGTCGCGGGTTCGAATGTTGCCGAGGGCGCCGACGTCCGTCTTCTTTTTTACGAGGATTCCCGATTTGTCGATCGACGTGTACTTCCGATTGGCCCCGTAAGGCCAAAGTGGTGTTTGGAGGTTCCGCAGATCAGGACTGCCACCGATAGAGAGCCAACCCCCAGCGGCTGGATCGTTATTGACGCCGTGCCGCAGTGTTTGGGTCATGTTCGGCGTGCACCCAGACCCCGATCGTCGCCGGCTGCAAGGTTTCGGAGACCACCGTTTGCCATTCCTGTGTTATTCGGGCGGTGTCGGTCTCGTTTCCGACTTGTCTGGCGAATGAATCGATGACCTGTTCAGCGTTGTAGTGGGAGCGATAGAAGCGGCGATCGATCCAGGCGAGAATCGGTCTGCGCACCCTGTTGAACAGAGCGACCACGATCAGGGTGGAAGCTGCGACGAAGACCGGCGGCTGACGGCCTAGATACCGACTCGGGATCCAGACGGCCCCGAACGCGTACACGGCGCTCAAGAACACCAGTACGACGGTGTAGCCGATGGTGCGGGAGATGATCCGATCGATGTCGTAGAGCCGATACCGGGCAATCGCGACCACCACCGCGACAGGGATCATGGCGAGGGCGACGAAATTGAGCGTCGAGAAGACGTCTCCTTCTCC
>JBEVIF010000309.1:0-10907 GCA_040510795.1 Acidimicrobiia bacterium | reverse complement strand
GGCGGTAGGGAAGAAATGGGTGATGGCGATCACCGGCATCGCGATCATCGGTTTCGTGATTCTCCACATGGTGGGGAACTGGAAGATCTTTCTCCCCGATGTGGACGGCATCCCCGACATCGACATCTATGCCGAGGCTCTCCGAGAGCTATTGGTCCCCTTCCTTCCTGCCCACGTGGCGTTGTGGATCCTCCGCACCGGGTTGATCGTTGCCTTCCTCCTCCACATCCATGCCGCCTACGCCCTGACCCTGATGAATTCTCGGGCACGACCCGAGCCCTATCAGGGGCCGCGTACCTATGTGGCGGCCAACTACGCCAGCCGGACCATGCGCTGGAGCGGAGTGATCTTCGCCGCCTTCCTCCTATTCCATCTCGCCGACCTGACCTGGGGCATCCAGCCAATGGCACCTGAGACCTGGGCCCGGGGCGAGGTGTACGCCAACTTCATCGCCACGTTCTCCCGCGCCCCCGTGACCGCCTTCTATGTGATCTCCATGGTGTTGCTTGGGCTGCACCTCTACCACGGGGCTTGGTCGATGTTCCAGAGCCTCGGTATCAACCATCCGAGGTTCAACGCAGCCCGCCGCTCCTTCGCCATCGGACTAGCCGTACTCGTGACGGTGGGCAACGCCATCATGCCCCTGGCCGTGTACTTCGGGTTCGTGGAGTGACTCTCAAACTCGACGCCAAGGTGCCGCCCGGCCCCGTCGAGGACAAGTGGGACAACCACAAGTTCTCGGTTCGCCTGGTGAACCCGGCCAACAAGCGCAAGTTCAAGATCCTCATTGTCGGCACCGGCCTGGCCGGGGCCTCCGCTGCATCCTCTCTCGCTGAGCTGGGTTACGACGTCGAGGTGTTCACCTTCCACGACTCGCCGCGCCGGGCCCACTCCATTGCCGCCCAGGGCGGGATCAACGCCGCCAAGAACTACAAGAACGATGGCGATTCGGTGTACCGGCTGTTCTACGACACGGTGAAAGGCGGCGACTATCGGAGCCGCGAGGCGAACGTCTACCGGCTGGCCCACGAGTCGCTGAACATCATCGACCAGGCCACTGCCCAGGGGGTGCCCTTCGCCCGGGAGTACGGCGGGCTGCTCGACAACCGGTCATTCGGTGGGGCGCAGGTAGCGCGCACCTTCTACTCGAGAGGCCAGACGGGCCAGCAGCTCCTCCTGGGGGCGTACCAGGCGATGGCCCGTCAGGTGGCGGCGGGCACGGTGAAGCTCCACACGCGGTCGGAGATGCTCGACATCGTGGTCAAGGAAGGCAGGGCGGTGGGCATCGTTGTCCGCGACCTGATCTCCGGGGCCATCACCAACCATTCGGGGCACGCAGTGGTCCTCGCCACTGGTGGCTACAGCAACGTCTTCTTCCTATCCACCAATGCCATGGCTTGCAACGTCAGCGCCATCTGGAGGGCACATCGGAAGGGAGCCGGCTTCGCCAACCCTTCCTTCACCCAGATCCACCCGACCTGCATCCCCGCTTCTGACGAGTTCCAGTCGAAGCTGACGCTGATGTCCGAGTCGCTGCGAAATGACGGGCGGATCTGGGTCCCGAGTCGAATCGGCGATGATCGGCCGGCATCCCAGATCCCCAAAGAGGAGCGCGACTACTTCCTCGAGCGGATGTACCCCGCCTTCGGGAACCTCGTCCCGAGAGACGTGGCATCGCGCGCCGTCAAGCGAATCGTCGACGAGGGCAAAGGGGTGGGCCCGCTCCACAACGGCGTTTACCTCGACTTCCACGACGCCATCGAGCGAGAAGGCCGCCAGGTCATCCAGGAGCGTTACGAGAACCTCTTCGAGATGTATCAACGCATCACCGACGAGGACCCCTATGAGGTCCCGATGCGCATCTATCCGGCCCCGCACTACACCATGGGAGGGCTCTGGGTCGACTACAACCTGATGACGACGATTCCCGGGCTATACGCGATCGGCGAGGCCAACTTCTCCGACCACGGTGCCAATCGGCTCGGGGCATCGGCGCTGATGCAGGGGCTGGCGGACGGCTACTTCGTCCTCCCGACGACCATCGGCGACTATCTGGCCGGCTTCCTCGGCCAGCCGCCGGTGCCCACCGACGACACAGCCTTTGGAGATGCCGGGCAGGAGGTGCGTGACCGGGTCGACCGGTTCATGTCGACGAGGGGCAGCCGCACCGTGGACTGGTTCCACAAGGAGCTGGGCAAGATCATGCTGGAGTATTGCGGAATGTCCCGGAGCGAGCCGGGGCTGAACAAAGCGTTGTCCGAGATCCCTGCCCTGTACGAGGAGTTCAAGACCGATGTGCGGATCCTGGGCACAGCGGGCGGGCTCAATCAGACCTTGGAGCGGGCCGGACGGGTGGAGGACTTCTTCGAGCTGGCCCAGGCGATGTGCCTGGATGCTCTTCATCGTGAGGAATCGTGCGGCGGCCATTTCCGTGAGGAGTCCCAGACCGAGGAAGGCGAGGCCCTGCGCTGGGACGACGATTTCGCCCATGTTGCGGTGTGGGAGTGGACCGGCGATCCGGCCAAGCCGGAGCTGAACAAGGAGCCACTCACGTTCGAAGCGGTCAATCTGAGCACCAGGAGCTACAAGTGAACGTGACGCTCCAGATCTGGCGGCAAGAAGGCCCCGACGTGCCCGGTTCGTTCAAGACCTACGAAGTGGCAAGGATCTCCGAGGAGATGTCCTTTCTCGAGGTGCTCGATGTTCTGAACGAACGTCTCGTCACCCAGGGGGAAGAGCCGGTCGCCTTCGACCACGACTGCCGTGAGGGCATCTGCGGCTCGTGTGGCGTCATGATCGATGGCCAAGCCCACGGCCCCCAACTCGGCACGGCTACCTGCCAGCTCCACATGCGCAAGTTCGAGAGCGGATCGACGATCACCGTCGAGCCGTGGCGGGCGGCGGGATTTCCGCTGGTCAAGGATCTGGTGGTCGACCGCTCCTCCTTCGACCGCATCATCGAGGCTGGCGGGTACATAACGGTCGATACCGGGTCCGCCCCCGACGCCAACCTCACCCCGGTTCCCAAACCTGCCGCCGACATCGCCTTCGACGCCGCCGCCTGCATCGGTTGCGGGGCCTGCGTGGCCGCCTGCCCCAACGGCGCGGCAAATCTCTTCACCGCGGCCAAGATCAGCCACCTCAACCTCCTCCCCCAGGGTCAGGCCGAGAGATGGGCACGAACCGAGAACATGGTCGAGGTGATGGAGGAGTACTTCGGATCGTGCACCAACCACGGAGAGTGCGAGAAGGCGTGCCCCAAATCGATCTCGATCGACTTCATCGCCATGATGAACGCCGATTACCTCAAGGCGAAGGTCAAGAATCGCCGTCTCGTTGCCCAATAGACCATCCTGGCCTTGGCTCTAACAGTCCCTTGTTGCCACCGCGTCGCGTAGACCACAGGCGAGCCGTTTCGCCCACGTCGAATGGACGCTGCCACTCAGGGTGGAGCATGTTTGGGGCTGCCGACCCGGTCTGCCTTTCGGCCAGATGGCCTTTAGTTTTTGGCAGGTTCTGCCGAAGTTCCCCCCAGTCGTTGAGCAACGCATCTTGGGGTGCGTGGAAAGACGTGAAGCCGTGAAGGGCTCTTGGGGCAGCATCGAACGGAGCGATCCCGGGCGGGAGCGCGGGGCAACACTGGTCGAGGCGGCCGTGGTGTACGGCCTGCTCTTCCTCACACTGTTCGCCGTCGTCGAGTTCGGGCTCGCCTTCAAGGACTGGCTGTCGGTGAGCCACGCAGCGCGTGAGGGCGCCAGGGCTGGAGCGACCTACGGAGACGACCCACGTTCCGACATTCAGATCCTCCGGGACATCGAGCGCACGCTGTCGCCTGCGGGGATCTCGGACGGGATGAGCGCCAGGGTCTTCGAAGCGACTCCCCTCGGAGAATCGACGACCTACGCCTACGCGCCGGGCACAGGGTGTGCGAGCACCGTCACCCCTGCCCTTCCCGGTTGCTGCGACTGGTCCCCGTGTCCCGAGCCGTTCCGCACCAACTACGTCATCCCCGTTTGGGATCCGGCAGACCGTGATGTCGAAGCCCCCACCACCGACCGGATCGGTGTCGAAGTCGACTTCACCCACGTCTGGCTCACGGGGTACTTCACGCCGGACGCGGACTTCACCGCATCCACCGACTTCCAGGTCGAGCCACAGGTGTTCGGGTCGTCTTGAGACACAGAAATGAGAAGGGCGCCAGCCTGGTCGAGGCCTCGATACTCCTCCCCCTGCTGATTTTGATGGCCATCGGGCTATCCGAGGTCGGCTTCCTCGTGGTCGACTATCTCACCGTCAGCAACTCGGCCCGGGAAGGAGCTCGTACGGGCGCTGCCGCGGCAAACTTCGACGATACGGCCTCGGGGAAAGACGCCGACGATCTGATCCTCGCCGCTGTAGAAGAGTCGGCCTGCAACCTCAACTTCGGCGATCTGGAAGAGGTACGCATCTACAAGGCCGACGTCACCGGTGCTCCGATCTCGGGCTCGGTCAACGTGTACTCCCCCACCGGAGCGCTGGCATGTGACAACGCCGCGACCAACTTGGGTTGTGACAACGGCTGTCCTTGGACGCCGGCCAGCCGTGATCGCGTGCCGCCCACCTTCGATGACCTCGGTGTCGAGATCACGTTCTCCCACTCCGATATCACCGGGATCTTTCCCTTCCCAACCGTCAACTGGACCGAGTCGGCAGTGATGCAGATCGAGCCCGACACCAGAGGCACACAATGAGGAGGCTGTTCGAAAGATCCCGCGAGAAGGACAGTGGCGCCGCCATGGTCCTGGTCGCTCTGTCGATGGTGCTCCTGTTGGGGATGGCGGCCTTCGGCACCGACCTTGCTTGGTTCTATCTGAACGCCAGCCGGGTGCAGCGGGCCGCGGACGCCGCCGCCCTCGGCGGTGTCGTCTGGCTGCCCGCCAACACCGGCACGGCCAACAGCACTGCCCTCGCAACCGCACTGCAAAATGGCTACAACGACGCCGACGCCGATGTGGAGGTCAGCTCCGGTGCAGTGACCGGCGAGCCGAACCAGCTCGGTGTATCGGTTCAAGACGTGGTGCCGACCTTCTTCCTCGGCGTCCTCGGGTTCGACACCATGACGATCCAGCGCTCGGCGGTGGCCGAGTACATACCGCCTTTGAAATTGGGAAGTCCAGCAGGCCTCTTCGGCAACAACTGCGATCCGACCCAGGCCGGCTGCACCGGGCAGGCCAACTTCTGGGCCAACATCCACGGATGGTTCACCGACACCACCATGGGTGATGCATACACATCGCATTGCGTGGGAAGCTCGGATGTCCCCGCATGCACCACGAACCCGATCGCCCGACCAGGCGGCTATCTCTACGGAATCGAGCGGGGGACGGGCAGCTTCACGATCCAGGGTCTCGATCTCAGATTCTTCAACACCTCGGGCGGCAACCCCACCAGTGACACCATCCGCACCGGTGACCGTGGGTGCGAGGACTGGACCCCGAGCACGGCCGCGACCTGTGGGCCGACCATGCTGGTCAGGCTCTACGCCCCCGACCCCACACCACTCGACCTCTCCGACAATGCCGCCCCACTTTGCACGGCCACCCTCGCCCCCGCCGGGCAGGTGCTGCCCGGTGGGCCTTCCACCTACACCTGGGCGACGCCAAACGGCAACGCATGTTGGACACAGTCCGGCGCCGGGCTCTATGTCCTCCAGATCGCAGTTCAAGACCCCGGCAACACGGTCGACCGGGCCGGTCTGAATCGTTACTCAGTCCGAGCCAACAACAACGGGGCCAAGCTGTTCGCCCTCGGTGACTTCTCCATCTACAACAACGCCAGCGGCACCACGACCTCCTTCTACCTGGCAGAGGTGCCCACCTACTACCACGGCAAGACTTTCGTGGTGGAGCTGTACGACGCCGGCGAGTCCGCCAACAGCGGAACCCTGGCCGTGCTCGATCCCTCGGGCAACATCTTCAACGACGGGGAGTGCCGGATCTACAGCCGCAACAACCCGAGCGTGGCCTGGAACCTGCAAGGGACCGTCCCCAGTGGCTCCAATTGTCAGGAAACGGTGACCCCCGGTGAGTACAACGGACGCTGGCTCAAGTTCGAGATGGACCTGCCTGCGGCGTACTCGTGTTCCAACTGTTGGTGGAGGATGAGCTATGCCTATCCGACGGCAGTGAACGACACCACCACCTGGCGTGCCTACATGATCGGGAACCCGATCCACCTCATTGACTGAGGTATCGCGCTTCTAGGCTGGCGGGATGCTGCCTCCACCTGACTACATGCCCGCGTTGATCACGCCTTTCACACGAGGCGGGGAGATCGATACCAGGGCCCACACCACCAACCTCCGGTTGCTGGCCGCAGAGGGAATCGATGGTTACGTCATCGGTGGGTCCAACGGGGAAGGGCCCTATCTGGAGCCTGGCGAGCGATTCCGGCTGGTGAAGGCAGGGCGCCGGCGAAAGTCCCATTTCATGGTCGGGATAGCGGCCGAATCGACGCGAGTCGCACTGAACCAGGTCGGGGAGGCAATCGAAGGAGGTGCCGACAGCATCCTGGTGATGACACCGACCACCCTCACCCGGGGCCGGGACGAGGCGGTTCTCCGGTTCTACAAGACGATCGCCGACACGTCGACGGTACCGGTTTTCCTCTACTCGGTTCCATCCGTGACCGGGTACAACCTCCCGCTGGAACTGGTTTGGAGGCTCTCGCGGCACGACAACATCGTGGGGATGAAGGACTCGAGTGGTGATGTGGTGAGGCTTCAGTCGATCATCGATGCATCACCGACGGACTTCGTCCTGTATTCAGGATCCTCCCGGGCCCTCACCGCGGCGATGGCGATCGGCTGTCACGGGGCCATCACCGGATCGGGCAACTATGTGCCCGGGCTCGTGCTCCAAACCTTGGCCGCAGCGAAGAGGGACCCCGCCAAAGCGAGGAAGCTGCAGAAGCGGCTGAGCGCTATCAGCTCCGATGTCGAGGCCCACGGAGTGCCTGGTGTCAAGGCGGCCGCGAAGGCGGCGGGTCTCGACCCGGGACACCCCAGGGAACCTCTGACCCGGCTCTCCCGGGGCGCCGAGACCTCTATCGCCAAGCTGATCTGACCCTCGAGCGGTCTACCATTCACGCCCCAATCACCAAGGAGTCGGAGCGTGTCCAAGTTTCTCAGCGACGAGTGGGCGTCGGAAGTCACAGCCGCCCTCAACAGCCATGACGGATTCAAGAGCGCCATCGGAGAAGCCGAGCTGGGCATCCAGTTCAGCACCACTGATGCCCCCGACGGTGAAGTCGACTACTACCTGCAGGCCGGAGGCGGCAACGCGACCATGGCCCTCGGGACCCTCGAAGGCGCCGACGTGACGGTCAAGCAGACCTACGACACCGCCACCGCCATCTCCAAGGGCGATCTGAATACTCAAAGCGCCTTCATGACGGGCAAGCTCAAGGTTTCGGGAAACCTGGCCAAGCTGATGATGCATCAGGGCGCCATCCAGCAGTGGGGCGCCGCTGTGTCCGATCTCGACGTCGAATACTGACGATCCGATCCACGACCTGTCGAAATCCTCGCTCGCTCTCCGTCATAGAGCCGTCAGGCGTCCCACTAGAGAAGGGAACCAAGGATGCCCAAATATGCAGCACTCATTTACGGACCGGCCGAGACCCAGGGGCAAGGAACGCCCGAGGAGACGGAGCAGGTCATGAACGAGTACAACGAGTTCAGCCAGGCCTCCGCGGAAGCGGGAGTGATGGTGGGTGGTGAAGCTTTGCACGACACCAACACCGCCACCACGGTCCATCTCCCCAGCGGGAAGGGCGGCGAGCCGGTGTTCACCGACGGGCCTTTTGCTGAGACCAAAGAAGTCCTGGGAGGTTTCTACCTCCTGGAGGTCGCCGACCTCGACGAGGCACTGAAGTGGGCGCAACAGATTCCCGGCGCCTGGTACGGCAGGGTCGAAGTGCGGCCCGTCGTCGAGTGGGAGGATCAGCCGGAGGGCTGAACCCCCTCCAGCCCTCCGGGCCATCTCTCCCCACGCCGCTCCGCTCCTGGGGAGGAAACTCAGATCAGGCCGAGTTCCTTGACCGCTTCCCGCTCCTCGGTGAGCTCTGCCACCGACGCGTCGATTCGCTTCCGGGAGTAGTCATCGATCTCGAGGCCCTGGACGATCTCCCAACGGCGATTCCGACAGATGCAGGGGAATGAGGACATCAGGCCCTCGGGCACCCCATACGAGCCGTCTGAAGGGACCCCCATCGAGACCCAGTCGCCTTCCGGTGTGTCGTGCCACCAATCGCGAACGTGGCCGATGGCGGCATTGGCAGCCGAAGCCGCCGAGGAAGCGCCCCTCGCTTCGATGATGGCAGCCCCGCGATTGGCGACGGTGGGAATGAACTCGTTCTCGATCCAGTCCTGATCATCGACCAGCTCGTGGGCGGGCTTGCCGTCGACCTCGCAATGGAACAGGTCGGGATACTGGGTCGAAGAATGGTTGCCCCAGATCGTCATCCGACGAACCGAGGTCACCGGCCGACCCAAGCGCTTGGCCAACTGTGCCACCGCCCTGTTGTGGTCGAGCCGGGTCATCGCTGTGAAATTGGATGGGTCCATTCCTTTGGCGTTGTTCATAGCGATGAGGGCGTTGGTATTCGCCGGGTTGCCCACGACGAGAGCCTTGACATCGGGGCGGGCTGTGGCGCCGATGGCACGGCCTTGAGTAGTGAAGATTGCGCCATTGGCAGAGAGAAGATCGGAGCGCTCCATGCCCGCTTTCCGCGGCATTGCACCGACGAGAAGGGCGATCTCGGCGTCCGCGAAGGCCGTCTCCGGGTCGTCGGTAGCGACGGTTCCCTCCAAGAGGGGGAAGGCGCCGTCCTCCAGCTCCATGGTGACGCCGTCGAGCGCGCCAAGTGCCTGGGGGATCTCGAGCATTTGGAGGATGACCGGCTGGTCAGGGCCGAGCATGTCCCCGGCGGCGATCCGGAAGACGAGGCTGTACCCGATCTGCCCGGCCGCGCCGGTCACTGCCACACGCACTGGTCGTTCACTCATCGCGTCGAAGTTATCCCCGAGCCGCGAGTCACAGGAAATCCAGTGCGATGTCGAGCTGTGGCGCCGAGTGGGTTATCCATCCCACCGAGATGATGTCGACGCCGGTCTCGGCCAGGAGGCGGACATTCTCGAGCGTGACGCCCCCCGACGCCTCCAACGTGATGCGACCCTCGGTCATCTCGACCGCCTGGCGCAGCATCTCCGGGCCCATGTTGTCGAGCAGCACACGGTCGGCGTCGGTCTGGAGGACCTGAGCGAGCTGTTCCAGGCTGACCACCTCGACCTCGATCATGACTCCCGGGCTCACCTTGGTCCGTGCCGCGGCGACCGCGGCGGCAATGTCACCGGCGGCGACGAGATGGTTGTCCTTGATCAGGACCGCGTCGTAAAGGCCGAATCGGTGGTTCATTCCGCCCCCGACCCGGACCGCATACTTGTCGAGCGCCCTGAGCCCCGGCATCGTCTTCCGGGTGTCGGAGATGCGTGCCCCGGTCCCTGCGACAGCCTCGACCAGCTGCGCCGTTGCCGTGGCCACGCCTGACATCCGCCCCAATAGGTTGAGCGCCGTTCGCTCCCCGCTGAGTATGGACCGTGAATGCCCCGAAATCTGAGCGATGACTTCACTCTCGTCGACACGATGCCCATCCTCGACGCCGGGCTTGAATCGCACCGATGGATCGAGCGCCTCGAACACGTATCCCGCGACCTCGATCCCGGCGATCACGCCGGGCATCCGGGCGACGAACAGGCCCTGGCTCTCCGCGGTCTTCGGGACACAAGAGTCGGAGGTGATGTCCCCCTCAGAAGCGAGGTCCTCGGAGAGGGCGCGACCGACCACCTCGATGTAGTCGGCACGAAGCATCAACTCACCGCCGTCATCTGTGCCCTGGTCGGATCGATCAGGGTGCGGTGCTCCTGCATCGGATCGGGTTCCGGGTAATCGGCCCGGTAGTGCCCGCCCCTCGACTCGGAGCGCCGAAGCGCGGCGAGGATGACCATCAGCGACAGTTCGAGGGCGACCCGACCGGCGATCGTGCGACGCAGGACGGAATCCAGCTCGAGCAGATGGCTCCTCGCCTCCCAGAGACCCGGGCCGGTGCGAACGAGGCCCACCCGATCCCACATGATCTGACGGAGGTCCTCGAGAGCGGGGCCGGCCACCAACGGCAGGTCGAAGGCCTCCTTGGGAGCGAACGGCTCCCCGTCGGGCGCCACCAGCGACGTCGCCACATCTGCCGACGTCCGCGCCCCGAAGACGAGGCCCTCCAACAAGGAGTTAGAGGCAAGCCGGTTGGCCCCGTGCACCCCAGTCGAGCTGGCCTCCCCCACGGCCCACAGACCCGGGACCGACGTTCGCCCGTTGGAATCGGCATCGATCCCACCCATGTAATAGTGAGCAGCCGGCGAGACTGGCAACAGGTGCTCGGAGGGGTCGAGCTCGACGGAGTGGGCGTGAGCGTTGACGGTGGGAAACCGATCCGCGAAATCGACGATGGATCTCGCATCGAGATAGGCACCGCCCAAACCCCTGTCGTATTGCCAGAAGATGGCGCGCGCCACGATGTCCCGTGGGGCAAGCTCGGCCATCGGGTGGTACTGGGGCATGAAACGCCGGCCGTGGGCATCGACCAGGATGGCGCCTTCGCCACGGAGGGCCTCGGTCAGCAGCGGCATTGGATCCTTGCCGACATGAAGGGCGGTCGGGTGGAACTGTACGAATTCGAGATCGGCCAGACGCGCCCCGGCTCGCCCTGCCATGGCTATGCCGTCTCCGGTCACCCCGGAGGGGTTGGTGGTCTGGGAGTAGATCCTCCCCGCACCGCCGGTGGCTAGCACCACTGCCGGGGCGACAAGCACCTCC
>JBEVIF010000308.1:0-5837 GCA_040510795.1 Acidimicrobiia bacterium | reverse complement strand
GTATGGCCCCCTGACCGAAATGGAATCGAGCCCGGACGTCGTGCTTCTGCGTGTGACTCCTCGTCAGATGATGGAGATCAATGACGCGGTGGACGTGGACTGGTCGGGCAAGCCTCAGTGCCAGATCCTGCCTCGGGCAGCCGACGACGGTGTGATCGCGGCCTCGATGGGCTGCGCCCTATCCCGGGCCCGCACCGGGATGGGCGACGACGAGCTGACGGTGGCGGTCCCCGGTCATCGGGTCGAGGAGCTGGTTGCGGCCCTGCGACCGGTGACCACGGCCGATGGAGCCGTCGTTGGTTACGCGGTGGCCGACCTGGCCCGTTTCTGACCTATCGCTTGGGCGGCGGCTCCAAAGCGTCCACGGCTGCGGACCACTGAGGGGGCAGCTCTACTGGTGATGGCCGGGACATGAGGCGGAGGTAGAGATCAGACGCGGTCCCACTGGCCGTATCCTTCCCTCCTCCCGGTCCGAAGCTCCAAGACTCGCCCAGGTCGGTGGCGGTGACCTCGAGCACACCTGTGATCTCGCCCATGCGAGGAACCCACATGTCACCGAATTCGTCCAGGGCAGTCCGAGTCACCACTGCGGACAGGGGAGCCGGTTCGCCGAACGCCTGGTCGGCATCCCAGCGATGCAATCCGGTCTCGATCACCATCCTCTTCTCCCAGAGACCGATCGTCGACTCCGGCCAGAAACCCCACGCCGCCGCGGCCAGGTCCGACTCTTCCAGAGCGATGAGCATCTCCTCGAGATTGGCCTCGTACCATTCGATGATGTCGGCTCCCTGCGGCGGGCGGGGGGCAGACGGGCGCTCGGTGGGAAACTCCCGGCAAATGATCGTGGTCCGAGCGTGGTTCCCACCCAGGTGGCTCACGAGGTCACTCATCAGCCAGCCGGGATATTGAGGGACCGGACGCTCCCGATCCAGCCGGCCCAGTTCGAGGACCCGCTCACCGTCGGAGCGAATCGCCGCCAGGTTCTCAGCCGAGAGCACGGGCCATGGCCTCCCCCATGTCGCTCGGCGTCTCGGCCATGACAATGCCCGCCCCGGTCATCGCTTCGATCTTGGCGGCGGCTGTGCCTTTCCCGCCCGACACGATGGCTCCGGCGTGCCCCATTCTCTTTCCGGGCGGCGCCGTGGTCCCGGCGATGAACCCGGCCACCGGCTTGGTCATGGAGCCGGCGACGAACTCGGCCGCATCCTCCTCGGCCGTACCCCCGATCTCCCCGATCATGATCACACCCTCGGTCTCGGGGTCCTCTTCGAACATGCGGAGCATGTCGACGAAATTGGTCCCGTTGACCGGGTCGCCGCCAATTCCGACAGCGGTCGTCTGGCCCAGTCCGTTCAGGGTCAACTGGTACACCGCCTCGTAAGTCAGGGTCCCCGATCGAGAGATCACACCCACCCGCCCCCGCTCGTGGATATAGCCGGGCATGATCCCGATCTTGCACTCGCCCGGAGTGATCACGCCGGGGCAGTTGGGACCGATGAGACGGGTCGCCTTGTCGGCGAGGTAGCGCTTGGCCTCGATCATGTCCGCGACCGGGACACCTTCGGTGATGGCCACGACCAGATCGAGACCGGCGGCGCCGGCTTCCATGATGGCGTCGGCGGCGAAAGGCGGCGGCACGTAGACCACCGATGCGTTGGCTCTGGTGGCGGCCACCGCCTCCTCCACCGTGGCGAACACCGGAAGGTCGACCGAGTAGGTGTCATCCCGCCCCGGCACACCCGATGGGTCGGTCTCGCCCTCGAAGTGGGCGACGCTCCCCTTCCGGGAGGGGTGGACCGCCCCCACCATCTGGGTCCCGTAGGCGATCGCCTTCTCCGTGTGGAATTGACCGGTCTTGCCCAATCCCTGGATCAAGACCCTGGTGTCCTTGCCGACGAGGATGCTCATCGAGCCAATTCCACGATCTTCTCGGCACCGTCTTTGAGGCTGTCGGCAGCAACCAGGTCGAGCCCGGAGTCATTCAAGATCCGCTTGCCCTCCTCGACGTTCGTCCCCTCCAGCCTGACTACGAGGGGCACCTCGAGCCCAACGTTCTTCACTGCGGCGACGATGCCATCAGCGATGACATCGCAGCGCATGATGCCGCCGAAGATGTTGACGAAGATTCCCTTGACTGAGGGGTCCTTGGTGATGATCTGGAACGCGGTCGTGACCTGTTCCTCATCGGCGCCGCCTCCGACGTCGAGGAAGTTGGCCGGCTCACCCCCAACGTGCTTGATCGTGTCCATGGTTGCCATCGCCAGGCCGGCACCGTTGACCAGACAGCCGATGGTCCCGTCGAGCTTGATGTAGCTGAGCCCGGCCTCTTTCGCCGCCAGCTCGGCCGGGTCTTCCTCGGTTTCGTCGCGCATGGCGGCGATGTCGGGATGACGGAAGAGTGAGTTGTCGTCGAATCCCATCTTGCCGTCGAGCGCCATTACCTGCCCCCCACCGGTGATGACGAGGGGGTTGATCTCGATCAGATCGGTGTCGAGCTCGGTGGCCGCGCGGTCGAGAGCCTTGACGAATCTGACGAAGCCCGAAGCCGTGTCACCCTCGATTCCGAGCCCGTGGGCGAGGGCATTGGCCTGAAAGTCGGCGAGATCGATCGCCGGGTCGATCTCTTCCCTCAGGATCTTCTCCGGCGTCTCCGCGGCCACCTTCTCGATCTCCATACCGCCCTCGGTCGAGGCCATGACGATGTTCCGACTCACGGACCTGTCGAGGAGGATGGCGAGATAAAGCTCGCGGTCGATGTCTATCCCCTGCTCCAGATACAGACGGCTGACCACCTTTCCCTCAGGCCCCGTCTGGACTGTGACGAGAGTCGAGCCGAGCATCTTCCCAGCCAGCTCCCTCACCCTCTCCTCGGCGGCCTCGGGCCCGCCTTTCACACCTTCGGTTATGACGTTCACTCCGCGCAGCTCGGGGTGCTCTTTGAAGGTCCCTTTGCCCCTGCCCCCGGCGTGGATCTGAGACTTGAGGACGACCACGTGGTTCCCCGATTCCTCGATCAGCGGCCGCACCGCTGCGACCGCCTCCTCGACCGTCGTGGCCATCCGGCCCAACGGGACGGGAATCCCCCGGGCCGCCATGACCTCCTTCGCCTGGTACTCGTGGATCTTCAAGGGGTTCTCCTAGATCTTTGCCGGGACATTGGACTCCGCCCACGACGTGATCACGTCGAGAGAGGTCCCGGGGGTGAAGATGGTGGCCAGACCCGCATCGAGCAATGCCTGGAAGTCTGCCTCCGGAATCACGCCACCACCGAACACGACGATATCCGAGGCGTTGCGGGCAGCGAGTTCCTCGACCACCTGCGGGAACAGCGTCTTGTGAGCCCCAGAAAGTGAGGAGAGACCCACCGCATCCACATCTTCCTGCACCGCAGCCTCGGCGATCTGAGCAGGGGTCTGGTGAAGACCGGAATAGATGACTTCGAACCCAGAATCGCGCAGCGCCCGAGCGATCACTTTCGCTCCGCGATCATGACCATCGAGGCCGGGTTTGGCGATGAGGATGCGTCGGGGCATTCCGGCACGGAAGGGTACTTGGAATCAGCTTTCTTCGATCCTGTGCCAGGATGCCCAATCCTCGAGGTGGGCGAGTTTGAACTCGGCGCAGGCCGGCCCCTGGAAGTTGGGCTCCTCGACACACGCGGCCTCGTACTCCTCCCGGAACAAGAGGTTGGCGAACCGCGCATAGGAGGCGGTCATCCTCTCGTCCTCGAGGTAAGGCCCCGCGACGAACAGGATGCGCCCGTCCTCGATCCCGAACTGCTGTGAGACCACGGCCGGCACCTTGCCAACGGCCTCGTTCAGGACGTTTCCATAGGCAACGTCACATCGGATCGTGGAGGGTGGAAGGGACGCACAACCGAGCAGCTCGGTCGTCGCCCCCAGCATCGCCTGATACTCGACCTCGGCGCGGGATCGCTCCTCAGAAGGGCCCGTTCGCAACCGCTGCGGTGCCCTGAGGGCATTGGCGGCATCGAAGTCGCCTCCGTACCAGGACTCCAGATGGGCCTCGATGAGCCCGCGCTCGGAGAGGTTCATGAGGTCTACCCCACCACCTTGTCCGATCGCCAACGTGGCGAAGGCAAGGACACCCACGATGGCTGCCGGCACCCAGTGACGTGTCCCGGTTGATCGGCCGGACTTGTTTTCCGGGGCTGTCAGCCCGTCGGGCTCGACGAGGACGGGGCTCACAGCTACCGAGCCTAGATCGGCCCGGCTCACCAGTACCGGGAGCCACCTACCCTTGGCTCCATGAGCGCTTCCAACCTGCACGGGCTGGCCGCAGCCGGTGTCTCCATCTGGTCCGACCAGATCTCCAAAGCGATGCTTGATTCCGGAGAACTAGCCCGGAGGATCGACGACGACGCAGTCACGGGGGTCACCTCGAATCCGACCATCTTCGCCGGTGCCATCGTCGGCTCCTCCGATTACGACGATCTGCTCCGAGAGCTCAAGTCCGCCAAAGTCTCCACCGAGGAGATCGCCAAGACCCTGATGGCGACCGACCTGAAACGGGCCTGCGATGAGCTGGTCGGTGTCTTCGAACGCACAAACGGGACCGACGGCTTTGTCTCGGTAGAGGTGGCGCCGACGCTTGCCGGCGAGACCGAGGCGAGCGTGGCCGAGGCCAGGGATTGGGTCAAGCAGGTCGACCGACCCAACCTGCTGGTCAAGATCCCCGCTACCAAGGAAGGTATCCCTGCAATCCGCCAGCTTCTCGCCGAGGGGATCTCGGTCAACATCACCCTGATCTTCTCGTTGAAACGGTACAGCGAGGTCATGGAGGCCTACCTCTCGGGGTTGGAGGAGTTCGCCGCGTCAGGCGGGGATGTGAGCAAGGTGGCTTCGGTTGCCTCGTTCTTCGTCTCTCGTGTCGATACCGAGGCCGACAAGCGGTTGGAAGAGATCGGCACGGCCGAGGCCCTCGACTCGAGGGGGATCACCGCCAATGCCAATGCCCGCGTCGCCTACGGCCGCTTCCTGGAGGAGTTCGGGTCGGACCGGTACCGGGCGCTGTCGGAGAAAGGGGCGCGGGTGCAGAAGCCACTGTGGGCCTCCACATCTACCAAGAACCCCGACTACCCGGACCTCTTGTATGTGGAGAACCTGGTGGCTGCGGACACCGTGAACACCATGCCCCTGGAGACGATTGACGCCTACCAGGACCACGGCAACCCGTCACCGGAACCATTCACAGCAGCGGACATCGAGCAGGCCAAGGCGGATCTCGACCATCTGGCCGACGTCGGCGTCGACTACGACGACGTCGTCAAGGTCCTCGAAGACGAAGGTGTCGACAAGTTCACCAAGAGCTGGCTCGAACTCCTCGAGGACATCGAGAAGGCATAAAGGGCAGACCGAATCGGCCGTTGGTGGCGACTTAGAAATCTTGCTGATTCGCTGACAAACCTCTTGTTTCTGTCTCTGGTCGAACGTATGTTCGGATTATGGAGCGAAGTCTGCTTTCGACGGATTCGTTGGAGCAACGGATGCTGGCCCAGCAGGCCGAGATCAGCCGGCTCACAGCCGAGCAACTTCTCGACCTCGAGGAGCTGGATTACCGGCAGGTGGCTACGGCGGATGGTTGCCGGTCCCTTTCGGAGTGGACGACGGCACGGTTGGACATCCATCCCGATACTGCGAAGACTCTGGTGCGGACCATGCGTCGCACCGCCGAACGGCCTGACCTGAGGCAAGCATTGGCGGGGGGTGAGATCAGCTTCGACCGGATGGAAGCCCTCTCCCGGATCCGCGAAGACGTCGGAAGGTTGGAGCATTTGGATGTGGCCGGGGTGCGACGGGAGGCAGCCAACCGGATCC
>JBEVIF010000307.1:0-6526 GCA_040510795.1 Acidimicrobiia bacterium | reverse complement strand
CTCCGCGTGGGCCATAGGGGAGTTGAGGGCCGGAGATGTCGTCGAGGTGATGCCGCCTGTGGGCGAGTTCACCATCGATCCCGACCCGAGCCTGTCGGGGCATCGTGTCGCCATCGCCGCCGGCTCAGGCATCACCCCCGTGTTGTCACTGATCGCCACGACCCTGGAGATGGAGCCGGGCTCGTCCTGGACGCTCATCTACGGGAACAGGACGGCGAACAGCGTCATGTTCCTCGAAGAGCTGGAGGGGCTGAAGGACCGGTACCCGAGCCGTTTCCAGCTGGTCCACCTCCTCAGTCGGGAAGGGTCCGACCTGCCATTTCTCTCCGGGAGAATCGACGACGAGAAGATCCGTGTCGTTCACGAACGCCTGCTCGGCGGAAAAGAGGTCGCCGGGTGGTATCTGTGTGGCCCCTACGAGATGGTGATGGCCGCCCGGCGCACCCTCGCTGATCTGGGAGTCGACGAAGCCCGTGTTCATGACGAGCTCTTCTTCGCCGGGCCTCTCGACCTCGACTCATTGCCTCCCGAGCCGCCGCCCGGAGAGGGGTCGGTCGACCTCACAGTCATCCTCGACGGAAGGGCGGTCGAGACGAGGATGACACCCGAGACATCGATCCTCGATGCAGCCCTTCGGGTCCGCTCCGAGCTCCCCTTCTCTTGCAAGGGCGGGATGTGCGCGTCGTGCAAGGGCCGAATCGAGGAGGGCCAGGTGCGGATGGACAAGAACTACGCCCTGATCGACTCCGAGCTGGAGGCCGGGTACGTGCTCACCTGCCAGTCGCATCCGATCTCGGATCGGGTCGTCGTCCGGTACGACCACCGCTGATGGTCACCACCCGCAACAGCCGTGCCGACGTGGTAGCCGCCGCCGGAACGCTGTTCGCCGAGCGCGGCTATCACGGCACCTCTATGCGCGACCTCGGTCGCGAGCTTGGCCTTCTCGGTTCCTCTCTCTACGCCCATGTCGAGTCGAAACAAGACCTCCTCGTCGAAGTCGTGGAAGAGGGGGCGCGTCTCTTCCAGGATTCGGCAGATCGCGCTCTCGCCGGCGCCGGGACTGCTGCCGACAGGCTGCTCGGCCTCGTCGCGGGACACATCGACGTGGTGCTCGACAACAAGGACGTGGTCCGGACGTTCCTCAACGAGGCGCGGATGCTCGACGAGGAGCATCGTGGCCGGGTCATCGCCGCCCGTGACGCCTACGAGGCGGCTTTCCGATCTGTGATCGCCGAGGGTGCGGCGAATGGGACGTTCCGGCCGGGGACGGACCCCAAGATGGCCTCGATACTCATTCTTTCCATCCTCAATGCGGTGGAGCGCTGGTATCGCCCGAACGGGACGCTGGATCGCGACGGTCTGGTCGATGCCATCTTCACAGCGGCAACGCGGGGAATCGCCCCTGGGAGACTCGCTTCAGTTTCAGCTGAGCCTTCGGAAGAGGTTTAACCCCCGTTGGATGACGGGTCTTTGACCGTCCAGGTGCCCTGGCTGGCGATGAGACGGGCCAGGTCGCCCTCGCCGTTCTTCTCTTTGGCAGCGTCGATCTGGGCGTGCATC
This sequence comes from Acidimicrobiia bacterium, assembly GCA_040510795.1. Lineage (GTDB taxonomy): Bacteria > Actinomycetota > Acidimicrobiia > Spongiisociales > ZC4RG35 > JARDZU01. Next base: position 4,966 of record JBEVIF010000307.1, on the reverse strand, counting down.
TGGCCCTCGTAGGTGGGTCGGCTCACATCGCGGAAGATGCCGAGCGGGGTGGGCCCATAAGGCCCGTGAGAGAGCCGACTCAGGGCAAAGGCGATCGCAGGGTCGGGCCGGGTGGGGTCGTGGACCAGGATCGCTTTAGGGTCGACCGTCGACGAGTCGACGACGGTGGCCTGGCCATCCCTCATCACCACTGCTTTGGCCCCGCCGTCGAAGACGATCGGCTTGCCCGTCTCGAGGTCGATCCGGTTGTGGACCCGCTCCTCCTTGCCGGTGAGCTGGATGAAGGCCTTGTCGTTGAAGACGTTGCAGTTCTGATAGATCTCGATGAATGCCGAGCCCTCGTGCTCGTAGGCGGCCTGCAGCAGCCCCTGGGTGTGATTGCGGTCCATATCGAGGGTGCGGGCGACGAAAGTCGCTTCGGCGCCGAGGGCCAGTGATACCGGGTTGAACGGGTAATCGATGGAGCCGTATGGCGATGACTTGGTGGTCTTGCCCGCCTCCGACGTCGGGGAGTACTGCCCCTTCGTCAAGCCGTAGATCTGGTTGTTGAAGAGCAGGATCTTCATGTCGACGTTGCGGCGGAGCGCATGGATCAGGTGGTTGCCGCCGATCGAGAGGGCGTCACCGTCACCGGTTATCACCCAGACCGAGAGATCGGGCCGGCTGGCGACGATTCCTGAGGCAATGGCTGGGGCGCGCCCATGGATGGAGTGCATCCCGAATGTGTTCATGTAGTAGGGGAACCTGGCGGCACAGCCGATGCCCGAGACGAAGACGAACTCCTCTCGGGGCCGACCGAGACCGGCGAGGAACTGCTGGACCGAGGCGAGAATCGTGTAGTCGCCGCACCCGGGGCACCAGCGAACTTCCTGGTCGGTCTGGAAGTCGGCACGCGTGTAGGAGGGGGCGGTCACTTGGTCATCTCCTCGATCTTCTCAGTTATCTCCGAGATCTTGAACGGCTCACCGGCGATTTTGTTCAGGCCCTTGGCGTCGACCAGGAACTCGGCCCTGATCACCTTGCGCAATTGGCCGGTGTTCAGCTCCGGTATCAGGATCTGGTCATAGCGGTGCAGGATCTCCCCGAGGTTCTGCGGCATGGGGTTGAGATGACGCAGATGAAGCGTGGCTACCTTCCCGCCCGCCAGTCGAACCCTGCGGGCGGCGGCACGGATCGATCCGAAAGTCGACCCCCATCCCAGCACCAAGAGCTCTGCATCTTCGTCGCCGGCCACCTCGAGGTCGGGGATGTCGTTGACGATGTTGGCGACCTTCCACGCTCTCGAGTCCGTCATGAGCTGGTGGTTGGCCGGGTCATACGAGACGTTTCCGGTGATCGCCTCTTTCTCCAGACCGCCGATGCGGTGCTCCAGTCCCGCGGTGCCGGGCACAGCCCAGGGGCGGGCGAACGTGTCTATGTCCCTCATGTAGGGGAGGAAGGTGCCGTTGGGCCCGTTGGGGTGCTCGGCGAACTGGACGTCGATCGATTCCAGGGCATTCACGTCGGGCAGCATCCACGGCTCTGATCCGTTGGCGACCTGGTTGTCGCTGAGGAGGAGGACCGGGGTCATGTACTTGATCGCGATCCGGGCCGCCTCGATTGTCAGCTCGAAGGCGTCGGAGGGAGAGGCTATGGCGAGCACCGGGATCGGCGACTCCCCATGACGCCCGTAGAGGGAGAACAACAAGTCGGATTGCTCGGGCTTGGTGGGCAGCCCGGTCGACGGACCACCGCGTTGGACGTTGATGACGATGAGAGGCAACTCCATCATGAAGGCCAGGGAGATGGCCTCGCTCTTCAGCGCGATGCCAGGCCCCGAGGAGCCTGTGACTGCCAGGCTTCCGGCGAAGGCGGCGCCGATAGCGCTACCGACCCCGGCGATCTCGTCTTCGGCCTGGAAGGTGCGCACCCCGAAGTTCTTGTGGCGGGCCAGCTCGTGGAGAATGTCCGATGCCGGGGTGATCGGATAGGTCCCATAGAAGAGGGGGAGACCTGACAGCTTGGAGGCTGCGATCAGCCCCCAGGCCAGAGCGGTGTTGCCGTTGACGTTGGTGTAGGTCCCGGGGCGCAGCGCCGCAGGCTTGATCTCGAAAGTGATCTTCGCTGACTCGGTGGCCTCGCCGAATGTGTACCCGGCCTGGAAGGCGGCAACGTTGGCCGCAGCCACTTCGGGAGTGCGGGCGAACTTCTTCTGGGCCCAATCGATCGTCGGCTGCGTCGGGCGGTGGAACAGCCAGGCGAGCAGGCCGAGGGCGAAGAAGTTCTTGGAGCGAAGCACACTTCGCCCCGACACCCCGGTGTCCTTGACGGCTTCCTTGGTGAGGTCGTCCATGGGGACCTTGATCACCCTGTATCCGTCGAGGGTGCCGTCCTCGAGAGGATCGGTCTCGTATCCGGCCTTGGCCAGGTTGCGCTCGTCGAAGGCGTCGGTGTTCAACACCAGGGTTCCACCCTGTTGAAGGTCCTTGAGGTTCTTCTTCAACGCCGCCGGGTTCATTGCCACCAGACAATCCGGCGAGTCACCGGCGGTCAGAATGTCGAAGTCGGCGATTTGGACCTGGAAGCTCGATACCCCGGGGAGAGTTCCCGCCGGAGCGCGGATCTCGGCCGGGAAGGAGGGAAGGGTCGCCAGGTCGTTCCCGAAGAGGGCACTGGCGTCGGTGAACCGTGATCCGGCTACCTGCATCCCATCGCCGGAGTCTCCGGCGAATCGGATCACTACTTTCTCGAGAGTCTCGGTGTTGGTCGTGGTTGAGGGTTCAGCTGTGGCGATCTCGTCGGCCACTTGGGTCACATCCTTGGGTTGTCATCAGCACGCGTCTCGCCAGAGCCCTGAATCGAGGTTCTGGTGAGAAGACCGCATCCCGGTTGCCGCGTCATCTCAGTTTATCGGCGTCACGTGGTACCCGTAGCCATTGGGGCCGGGATGAATCCGACCAGGCCGGACTCCTCGAGAGTTCTACCGAAATCGATGAGAGAAGTCTCTGAACGGAGCGGCCCAATGGCCTGGAGAGACACAGGTGGGGCACCGGTGCCGGCGAGCGGGAGAGCGATGGCCGGGAGCAACGCGTGATTGACCAGGGCGGTGAACCAGGAGAGGACTGCGCGGTAGTGCCGGTCACCGATCATGTCCTCGCCGATGACCTTCCGCATGACCGGGGTGGTGGGAGTGATGATCAGATCGACCTTCCCGAACGCATCGGCGAACCGGCGTCGGATCATCGCCTGCCATGCCCTGCCCGCATCTATCCGCTCCGGGTTGGTATCGAGACAGTCGTCCACCCTCCTTGCCACGTCCTCACCATAGGTGAGGCCATCTTCTCGGAATAGGCGGTGCACATCGGCGACCTCGCCGGCGATGGCGTCGATCAGCTCGGGTGCCGGGAGCACGCCGGGCATCTCGATGTCTTTCACCTGATGACCCAGGCCCTCGATCGCCCGCACCGTCTCCTCGAATGAGCCTGCCACCTCACTGTCCATTGGGGCCGCACTTACCCAGGGCTCGGGCACACCGAAACGGAGTGTCCCCCGGCGTGGCTCGTCGGCGGTGTCGCCGGACATGACCCGGTACGCGCTGTCGATGGCCTCGATCGAATCGGCGAGCGGCCCGACGGTGTCGACGGAGGTCGCCAGGGGGAAGACTCCGTCGAGGGGGATGCGGCCATGGGTCACCTTGAGCCCGAAGCAACCGCACAGCGCGGCAGGCACCCGCACCGAGCCACCGGTGTCCGTGCCGATGGCGACCGGGGTGATGCCTGCGGCCACCGCCGCGGCCGATCCACCCGATGATCCTCCAGGCGAGGCGTCGGGGTCCCACGGATTTCGCACCGGGCCGAAATGGGGGTTCTCCGATGAGAAGCCGAACGCAAATTCATGAAGACCGGTCCGACCGATCACCACTGCCCCGGCCGCCTCGAGCCGGCTCACCACCGGAGAGGAGCGGTCCGCCTCATGGCGGTAGAACGCAGAGCCGGCGGTCGTGACCCGGCCCTCGTGGTCGATCAGGTCCTTGATCCCCACGGGCACGCCGGCCAGTGCACCGCTGGGAAGGTCCGCACCGGCAGCACGCTCCAACGCCGCCTCGTGATCGAGTTGCGTGAAGATGTTCAGGGTCGCCTGGGCCGCGTCTGCTCTGTCCAGCGCTTCGGCGACTCGTTTCGTTGTCCGGGATCGCGTCACGCAGCGAAGCTAATGCCAACCAGGCATCGACCTATTCGTACGTAAGACCGCCGGTGTCGGGAACCAGAGAGATCCAGGCCTGGCCGGGGGGCACCGCAATCGTGTTGCCAGCGGCATCGGTCAGCGTGTACCACTCGGTCTCGGTCTCCCGTGTCCAGGTTCCCTCGACGACCTTGCCATCGGCAAACACCCACGCCTGGCCGGTTCCGACGGTGTGCGAACTGGGCAGGCCGTTGTTCGAGTACTGCTCCGAGACGAGGCCAATCAGCACAGGGAACCCAATGCGCCCCTGGGTCTCATCCTCATCGCGCCAGTTCGATTCCGCCCCGTCGGCACTTCGCAGCCAGGTCCCTGTTGCCTGGTCCCAGGTCCAGTCGACACTGGTTCCCACGAAGTTGATGTGGACTGCGTTGGCAGGGGCGGCCTCGGCAGGCAAAGGCCCGAACTCCCAGATGGGGCCGGTCGGGGGCTCGTCCTCGTACTGCCTGGCATCAGCATCGGCTCTCAGTCCCGCCGTGGTCGTGTAGAGGTTGTGGGGCGCGTTCCGGAAGTCGACGCGAAATGCGGCCGGCGTCGTCTCGGTGAGGAGATTGATCCCCATCGAGGTGATCATCGACTGGACCCAGCCCTGTGCCCCGGAGATGGCGAAGGTCGGGGTGTTGAGGGCGGCCAGCAAGGTGGCGTCGGTGGGCCGGCCCGAACGCATCGGCCCCAGGAACTCGGCGTCTGACTGCATCCACATCGTCAGGAATCGTGTGATGCCCTCGACCCTGATCTCGAAGACCAT
>JBEVIF010000306.1:0-5075 GCA_040510795.1 Acidimicrobiia bacterium | reverse complement strand
AGCTTCCCGAGGGCACCAGATTCCAGGTCCTGGCTCCGGTGGTCCGGGGGCGGAAGGGCGAGTACGAGGGCCTGCTCGCCGACTTGGCCAAGGAGGGTTTTGCCCGGGCCCGGGTCGATGGCGAGGTGAGGGAGCTGACCGAAGAGATCAAGCTCGACCGTTATCACCAGCACACGATCGAGGTGGTGGTCGATCGCTTGGTTCGCAAGGAAGGGATGGAGCAGAGGCTGACGCAGTCACTCGAGACGGCGCTCACCCTCACCGAGGGCACAGCCGACATCGAGATCGTCGACGGGGCGACGCTCACCTTCTCGCAGCACCTCTCCTGCCCGAAATGCGGTCTTTCCTTCGAGGACCTGCAGCCTCGCAACTTCTCCTTCAACAGCCCGTACGGGGCGTGCACCGTGTGCTCAGGGATTGGCACCAGGTATCAGGTCGATGCGGAGCTGGTGATCGCAGACCCTGGTTTGTCACTCGGTGAGGGAGTGATCCCGATGTGGTCGTCGAACCGAATGCGCTATTACCACCGGCTGCTGACCGGTCTCGGCGAGGTGTTCGGCTTCTCGATGGACACCGCATGGAAGGACCTGCCCGAAGACATTCAACAGAAGATCCTCTACGGCACGGGCGATGACAAGATCACCATCAAGTACACCAACCGCTTCGGCCGCAAGCGACAATGGCAGGCCACCTTCGAAGGGGCCATCCCGTTCCTCAACCGTCGTCACGAGTCGGCCGAGAGTGAGTCGGCTCGGGAGTACTACCAGGAGTACATGGCTGAGGTCCCATGTGAGGCGTGCGGCGGCGGCCGGCTCAATCCCATCTCCCTCGCCGTCACGATTGACGATCGCAATATCGCCGAGGTCTCTGATCTCGCCCTCGGCCAGGCCAAGGAGTTCTTCGAGGATCTCGAGCTCAGCGACCGGGAGCGAGCCATCGCCGAGCGCGTGCTCAAGGAGGTCAAAGCGAGGATCCAGTTCCTCCTCGATGTGGGGCTCGATTATCTATCACTGAGCCGATCGGCGGCGACTCTGGCCGGGGGAGAGGCGCAACGAATCAGACTCGCGACCCAGATCGGATCCGGTCTCGTCGGTGTGCTCTACATCCTCGATGAGCCAAGTATCGGTCTTCACCAGCGGGACAACCAGCGTCTGATCGAGACCTTGCTCCGTCTCCGCGACCTGGGCAACACGCTGATCGTGGTCGAACACGACGAGGACACCATCCGGGTGGCAGACCACATCGTCGACATCGGCCCGGGAGCCGGCGAGCACGGGGGTCACGTCGTTGCCGAGGGCACGCTCGCCAACATCACCGCAGAGCCCGACTCGATCACCGGAGACTATTTGGCCGGGCGTCGCCAGATCCCGGTCCCGTTCATCCGGAGGCAGGGAAATGGAGAGGAGATCACGATCCGTGGCGCCACCGAGAACAACCTTCAGGGGATCGATGTCGCTTTCCCGCTCGGGATGTTCACCGCGGTCACCGGTGTGTCCGGATCCGGGAAATCGACTTTGATCGAGGAGATCCTGTGGAAGGTTCTGGCCAACCGGGTGAATCGGGCCAGGGTGGTTCCGGGTCGGCACAAGAAGATCGAGGGGATCGAGCACATCGACAAGGTGATCGATATCGATCAGTCACCGATCGGGCGCACTCCGAGGTCGAACCCGGCCACCTATACCAAGCTCTTCGACCAGATCAGATCTCTCTTCGCCCAGACGCCCGAGGCGAGGGCGCGTGGGTACAAGCCGGGGCGCTTCTCGTTCAACGTCAAGGGCGGGCGCTGCGAGGCGTGCCAGGGCCACGGGCTCAAAAAGATCGAGATGCACTTCCTGCCCGATGTGTATGTGCCCTGTGAGGTGTGCGGGGGCCGGCGCTACAACCGGGAGACGCTCGAGATCCTTTGGAAGGGCCACGACATCTCGGATGTCCTCGAGATGTCGGTCGAGGAAGCCCTGGGATTCTTCGAGAACCAGCCCAAGATCGTCCGCGTGTTGCAAACGTTGTATGACGTCGGTCTCGGATACGTGAGGCTGGGTCAGCCGGCGACGACCTTGTCCGGCGGCGAGGCGCAGCGGATCAAGCTCTCCTCAGAACTGGGACGGCGCTCTACCGGGCGCACCTTTTACATCCTCGACGAACCGACCACAGGACTCCACTTCGAGGACATCCGAAAGCTGCTCCAGGTCCTGCAGCGTCTAGTGGATGCAGGCAACACGGTGGTGGTGATCGAGCACAACCTCGACGTCATCAAGTCCGTCGACCACGTCATCGATCTGGGTCCCGAGGGGGGCAGCGGCGGGGGACGGGTGCTTGCCATCGGGACTCCCGAGGAGGTCGCCCAGGTGGGAGAGAGCTACACCGGAAAATTCCTCCGGGAATTGGTGGGAGGGTGAGCCTTTCGACGTTAAACCCGAACAAAAGCCTGCCGATATAGCCTGATACCGCTTTGGAAGGATCTGACGTGTTTGACATGCGCCGTTCGGCGTTTGGTGGCTTCAGGGAGCTGGAGGGAAAGCACGCCGTGGTCCTGGGGGGCGCAGGCTTCCTCGGATCCCATGTGTGCACCTGGCTGGTCTATTCCGGCGCCCAGGTCACCTGCATCGACAACTTGATCACCGGGAACGCCCAGAATGTGTCTCATCTGATGGGGGACCGGAAGTTTCGCCTCATCGACTATGACGTCACCGACTATCTGCACGTGCCCGGCGACGTCGACTATGTCCTGAACTTTGCCTCACCGGCCTCCCCGGTCGACTACCTGAAGTGGCCGATCCACACGCTCAAGGTCGGTGCCTTCGGAACCCACAAAGGCCTCGGTCTTGCTCATCACAAGGGAGCGAAGTTCTTCCTGGCATCTACCTCGGAGGTGTATGGAGATCCTCTGGTCAACCCGCAACCCGAGTCCTACTGGGGCAACGTGAACCCGATCGGGCCCAGGGGGGTCTACGACGAGGCCAAGCGCTTCGCCGAGGCCATGACCCTCGCCTACAACCGGGAGCACGGGGTAGACACCAGGATCGTCCGGATCTTCAACACCTACGGCCCTCGGATGCGCGCCGACGACGGTCGAGCGGTTCCCGCCTTTTTCAAGGCTGCGCTGAAGAACCGACCGCTGCCGGTGTTCGGCGACGGGTCACAAACCCGCTCTCTTTGCTACGTCGACGACGAGGTGGAGGGCATTCTCCGGCTCCTGCTCTCCGATGAGACCGGCCCGGTGAACATCGGGAATCCCGAAGAGGTGACGATGCTGGAGCTGGCCGAGACAGTTCAGGACGTGGTCGGCAACCACCCGGGGATCGAATTCCACGCCCGACCGACCGACGACCCCATGGTCCGGCGGCCAGACACCACCAAAGCGGAACTGGTCCTCGGCTGGAAGGCCCAGATCTCGTTGCGCGAAGGTTTGGGGCGGACACTGCCCTGGTTCAAAGAAGTCCTCAGCGACTGAGGTGTTGCCCGACGGGGCACAATTCACAGATGTCGTGGTCCGAGTTGTCCGATTGGTGGGTCACTGAGATCAAAAACGATCCCGCCTATGAGGCGGCGGTCAACCCGATGCTCCTCGATGTCCTCCGGCCCGCGGCTGGGCTGACCTATCTCGACCTCGGATGTGGCGAAGGGCGCGTAATGCGGGCCCTGAAGGAATCCGGGGCCGCCGCACACGGCGTCGACCTAACCCCCGCCCTTGCCCGACGAGCCGCTGATTCGGGACCTGTCGTCATCGGACGGCTACCCGATCTCGGCTTCCTCCGAAACGATTCTTATGACGGAGCATTTTGTGTCTTGGCCCTCGAGCACATCGAGGACGAAGGACGGCTCTTTGCAGAAGCAGCACGGGCGGTCCGACCCGGCGGCGTCTTCGCACTGGTCATCAATCATCCGTTTCGAACTGCTCCCGGAGCCACCCCGATATCCGATTCCGATGGTGAGACTTTGTGGCGGCCGGGCGACTATTTCTCCTCGGGGACGACCTTGGAGCCGGCGGGCGAGGGGCAGATGCTGTTCCATCATCGGAACACAGCCAGGATCCTCGAGTCGGCGGCAGCCGCGGGTTGGTACTTGGAGAGATTCGTCGAAGCTCCCCACCACGAACTGGACGATCAGGCGGGGATTCCGAGACTGCTGGCTTGCCGTTGGCGCCTCCTACCCTGAGGAGGCGTGTTCAACCGACCAAAACCATCGGAGATACCGGCCCAACCCGGCGCTTACATCTTCCGTGACAAGCACGGAAAAGTGATCTACGTCGGCAAGGCCGAGAGCCTGCGGGGCCGCGTGCCGTCCTATTTCGGCGTGGGCCTCCACCCTCGCACCCAGGCCATGGTCGACAATGCACAATCGGTCGAGTGGATCATCACCGAGTCCGAAGTCGCTGCGTTGATGCTCGAGTTCTCACTGATCAAGAGGCATCGTCCCCGCTTCAACATCAAGCTTGTCGACGACAAGTCGTATCCCTACCTGGCCATCACCCGGACCGACGAATGGCCCCGCGCCAGGGTTATGCGGGGCGCCAAGCGAAAGGGCAACGAGTACTTCGGGCCATACGCCCACACCTACGCCATCCGCAAGACCCTCGACCAGCTCCTCCGCACCTTCCCGGTGCGCACCTGCACGGACTCGCTCTTCGGCCGTCAGCAGGCCCAGGGACGACCTTGTCTCCTCTTTCACATCGAGAAATGCTCTGGCCCGTGCATCGAGGCCGTCACCCCCGAGGACTACCAACAGATGGTCGACGGGCTCGCTGCCTTCCTGCGGGGCGACACCGACCTGGTGCTCACCGATCTCCAGGTCCGTATGTGGGAAGCGTCGGAGCGACAGGAGTTCGAGCTCGCCGCCCGACACCGTGACCGGATCGAAGATGTACGTCGAGCCCTTCTCCGACAGGATGTGGTTTCCGACCGCCCCGAGGACTTCGACCTCATCGCATTCCATGGAGACGACCTCGAGTCGGCATTTCAGATCCTCCACGTCAGGAAGGGACGACTCGTCGGACGGTTGGGCACCATTGTCGATCGAGTCGAGGAACTGACCGATGCCGAACTCATGGGGCGCGTCATCAGACAGCTCTATGGGGA
>JBEVIF010000305.1:0-3894 GCA_040510795.1 Acidimicrobiia bacterium | reverse complement strand
GCCATCGGTCTCGACCTCGTAGGCGCCCCAGTTCGTGAGCGTCCGATGTCTGGTGGTAGTCGTTTCTCGCCTCCCCGCAGTGCCGCGACGTTAGCGACCCCGGCCCCTTTCCCAATGCGGGAGCGGGCCGCTCCGGTCAGACGGTCGCGGGCGCGGGCGCCGGCTCGGGCATCAGCTCGAGCAGGTGGGTGTTCAACTGATAGAACAGAGAGGTTGGCAGCGAACCCTCGCCGAGACGCCGGTTGATCTCCTTGAGCAATCCCAGCCACCGGGCGAATACGTCCGCGGGCGGCACAGCATCCGCGGCTAGATCCCGGGCGAAATCGGATATCCGATGTCGAAGATCTTCGAGCTCTGGGTCAGTCGGTTGAGCAAAAGCGGTTGGACGGAGCGACGTGCTCGTCTGACCGACACTGCCGGTGACCGGGCGGACTGGTGAGGCCTCGATGCCCAGCGCGGCGGCGAAGGCCTTCGAGTCGGTCACGTTGAGCACCATCTCCTCGCCGTCGACCCTTATGTGGAACCCATCTGCACGGACGACGATGTCTAGTTGCTCGAGCGGCCAGTTCGCGACGGTTCGCTCACCGGCGGTCAAGGTCATCCGCTCGTTGAGTATGTCGACCTCCACACCGAGCGGAAGACGGGTATGGCCCGGCAGGCGGAGCCTGGCATTGAACGACGACAAATTCATCCCTCCACATCGTCTCGGAGGGCCGAAGGCCCCAATCAGCTTGCCTCACGTAATCGCCCAGAATGGATGGATTGATACTCGTTGCAGCGAATTCCTCAGGATTGTCGCCCCCAGACGCGATCAGACCGTCGAATACACTCGTCGGGTGAAGCCCCCCACTCGATCGCCGGAGATCGAGTCCGTGACGCGCAGGGTGCTGCTCGCCTTCGAGACGGGCGACATGGCTGCCATGGCCAACCTGGTTTCCGCGGATCCGAGTCTGCGTGTTCTCGGATTCGCAGTCGACGAATGGTGGGCCGGTCCGGAGGAGTTCCTGACCATCCGGGAAACGCAGATCGCGGAGATCCCCGCCCTTCACATCCAGATCGAACGGGTCGATGCTTTCGAAGACGGTGCCTTCGGATGGGCGGCGATCGCCACGACCGTGATCACGCCCGAGTTGAAGACTCCGATGAAGCACACCGCCGTGCTGAGACTCGAGGCCGGGGCATGGAAGGTGATCCTCTGGACCAACTCGGTTCCGGTGTCAAACAGCCAGATCTTCGGCGTCGAGTTGACCACCACACTCGACGACCTGGTGACCTCGGTCCTGGACGAGCACAGCCGATCTTCCACCCCTCTCGAGGGCACCATGACCCTGGTGTTCACCGACATCGTCGACTCGACTGGCCTCGCCGAGGCCCTCGGAGACGCCGCTTGGGCCGAACTGATCAGCAGACACGAATCCACGATCCGGCAGGTGACGGCGGCACAGGGAGGGACGGTGGTCAAGCTGCTCGGTGATGGCTCGATGCTTGCCTTCGAGTCGGCACGCGCCGCAGTACGTGCGGCAGTGGACATTCAGCGGGCCTCGGCTAGCGGTTCGTTCGGGGTACGAGTCGGCGTGCACACCGGAGAGGTGATCCGGACTTCCGACGATCTATTGGGACTGACCGTCAACAAGGCGGCCCGGGTGGCTGCTGCCGCCGATTCCGGGAGCATCATGATCTCCTCGACTACCAGGGACCTAGTCGGCTCGGTCGAGGGGATAACCATGGGCGAGCCGAGGATCGTCGCCCTGAAGGGGCTTTCGGACACACACCAAATCGTTCCGATCGAGTGGGAATGACGGCGGGAGATTTTCTCGAACCCGATGTCGACCCGCTGACCGCACCGGTCGGGACCGAGTTCGTCATTCAGCAGCATCACGCCACCCGACTCCATCACGACGTCCGCTTGGAGATGTTGAGCGGGGATACCCCGGTGCTTGTGTCCTGGGCGGTGCCCAAGGGTCTGCCCCGGCGCCGGGGTGATCGACATCTCGCCATCCGCACCCCGGATCACCCTATGGAGTGGGGTACTTTCTCCGGATCCATAGCGGAAGGGGAGTACGGCGGCGGGGACGTGCGGATCTTCGATCGCGGTGACTACGAGATTGTCGGTCGGACCGAGGACCGACTCACGTTCGAGCTCTACGGGAGTCGTCTTGCCGGTGTCTGGCACCTAGTGCACACCGGGCCGAAGGATGGGAAGGATCAGTGGCTGGCGATGATGTCCAAGGACATGCGACCGGAAGCCGCAGGGCGACCTCCGGCGAAGCCCATGCTGGCCACTCTCACGGCCGAGGCGTTCGACGACCCGGCGTGGGGATACGAGCCGAAATGGGACGGGATCCGGGCCATCGCCATGTGTGACGAAGAGACCCGGCTCATCACCCGCAACGACAAGGACGTCACCATCGCCTATCCGGAGCTTCGTCGGCTGCACGACCAGGTGGTGGCCCTGGAGGCGATGCTCGACGGAGAGATCGTCGCCTTCGACAACGGCGTGCCCTCGTTCCAGCGGCTTCAGCAGCGAATGCATCTGAGGGACGATCGGAAGGTAGAGGAGATGACGCGCCAGATACCGGTGGTCTACATCGTCTTCGACCTCCTCTACATCGACGGGGACAATCTGGTCGACCGACCGCTCGGGGAGCGTCGTCGAATCCTCGAGGAGGCGATCGTCCCGTCAGATCACATCCAGGTGTCGCCGGTCACTGAGGGGGAAGGAAACGCGCTCTACAAGGCGGCGGAGAAGCAGGGCCTGGAAGGGATCATGGCCAAACGGCTCTCGTCGGTCTATCAGCCGGGGGAGCGGTCAAAGGACTGGCTCAAGGTGAAGGTCACGTTCGATGCCGACGTCGTGGTCGTCGGTTGGACGGAGGGGGAGGGGAGCCGGGCTGGGAGTCTTGGCTCATTGATGATGGCCGCGTACGACGGAGAACAATTGAGTTACGTGGGCAATGTGGGAACCGGATTCAACACTCGCTCACTCCCCGAGATCCTCGATCAGCTGGCGGCTCTTCCCGAGACGGAGCCGCCGTTTCCCCAGGACGTGCTGCGTTCTCGCCCTGAGCTTCGCCGGGCTCACTGGGTCACGCCTTCTCTCGTGGGCGTCGTCCAGCATCGCGGCATCACCTCGGCGGGGCGTCTCCGCGCGCCCTCCTTCAAAGGTTTCCGGGAGGACAAGAGGCCTGAGGAGTGCACCGTCGACCAGTTGTCGCCCGGCTGACCACTACTGGCATACTCGGGCGATGTCGGGCGATCACCACGACGCCGGCGACCGCTGGGCGAATCTCCTGGGCGATTTCACACTCGGTCGGCTTCCGGCAACAGTCGGCACCGGGCTGGTGCTGGCAATGATCAATTCTCTGCTGAGCATCGCCCTCATGTCGCTGATCTTCGATGGACCGCTCGAGGAGACGCTCCCGATCGGAATCGGGTTGGGATTGGCCGCTTCGGCGGTTGTGGCGTTCATTGCTGCGGTCGGCAGCAGCTTCCCCGGCATGTACGCAGGCGTTCAGGACGCGAGCGCGGCGATTCTCGGTCTGAGCGCGGCCTCGATCGCAGCCTCCGTGGTGGGGCCTGAAGGGGTGGACACCGTGCTGGTCATGATCGCGGTTACTGCCCTGGCCACGGGCCTGGTGTTCCTGCTAATGGGCTATTTCGCCCTCGGTGATATCGCCAGATTCGTGCCATTCCCCGTGATCGGAGGTCTCCTCGCCGGGACCGGCTACCTGATCCTCGTCGGGGCGATCGAGATCATGCGAGTCGCGTCGGCCGGTGATCTGATGTCCGGCGACGCTCTCGGTCTGTTCTGGCCCGGTCTGGCGCTCGCCCTCCTGTTTTTCATCGCCTCACGTCGAAAATGGCCATCGTGGGCCTATCTGGTCTTCCTGGCAG
>JBEVIF010000304.1:0-3153 GCA_040510795.1 Acidimicrobiia bacterium | reverse complement strand
TGGCTGGCGACTGATACCTCCCTCGAGCGCCCAGTACTCATCCGGTCCCTCGGGCCGGAGTCGAGCCAGGAGCGACGAGAACGCTTCATAGCGAGCGTGAGCGGAGCCGCCAAGACCGGGCATCCCCATCTTTCCCGGGTGTTCGCGGTCGAGGATGCCAAGGGCGGCGCCTACGCCGTCTGTGAGTGGACCGGTGGAGCATCCGCCGCCGATCGACTGGAAGCGGATCAGACCGTGGGTCTGGAGGAGTTCCTGCCCAACGCGTCGGGTCTGGCCGGTGCTCTCGCTGCGCTGCATGAGTCAGGCGCGGTGCACGGGCAGATCGATCTCTCTGCTATCTCGTGGTCGGTTGCCCATCCAGCGAAGCTCGGAGCGTTCGGTCGGGAGACACGCACCGATCAGGACGGCGATGTCCGGGCACTGGCTGCCGCTCTCGAAACGGCCCTCACCGGGTCGGCACCAGGCGGCCCGCCGCCCTCAGAGAGCATCGATGGAGTCCCGAGGGCCGTTGACCGGGTGCTGCGTTCCGCTCAGTCGGGCAACCTCGATGCCGACGAGCTGGAGAAGGCCCTCCTCGCCTCCCCGACCCCCCGACCAGCTCAACCGGAGCCCCTGTCGACCTCACGGCGCCTCCTCTACGTTGCCGTCGGGCTCGTGATCCTGGCCGTGGGTCTGGTTGCGCTGGGGCGGCTCTTCATCGGTGGAGGCCAGATCATCCCCATTTCCCCCACGACCACTGTGGGCGCCAACCCGGCGCCCACGACAACCGCGGGCACCGGCACGACCGTGGCCCTGGGCCCGGTGCGAGTGGTCGACTTCGCATCCTTCGATCCCTTCGGGGAAGGCGGCGAGAACGACGAGGCCCTCGGCGACGTCCTCGACGGCAGTGCGTCGACGATTTGGAGGTCTGAGCGATATCAGGACCCTGTCTCGTTGGTGAAGCCCGGCGTCGGGCTCCGTTTTCAGGTCAGCGGCGCGCCATCGGCCGTGCAACTGGTGGGACTGACCAGCGGCACCGAGTTCAGCATCTACTGGGCTCAGGACCCACCCGATGGGATCGACGGATGGGAACGCGCCCTGACCGCTACTGCGGAGTCGAGCACCACCCTCTTTCCCCTCCCGAGACGTGAGGGGGGGCATTGGTTGCTGTGGATGACCGACTTCCCCGAGCAGCCGGACGGAACCTATTTCGGGGAGCTCGGAGAAGTACGATTCACCCCGTGACGGTCCCCGGCAAGGAAGCCGAGCTGCTGACTCGGGTCGTCTCCGGAGACCGGGATGCATTCGACGCAGTGATGCGAAATCACGAGGACCGGGTGTTCTCGGTGTGCCTCCGCATCCTGGGAGACCGGGAGAAGGCCCTCGACGCCACCCAGGAAACATTCCTCACTGTGTTTCGCAAGGCAGGCCAGTTCCAGGGCCGGTCGGCAGTCGGGACCTGGATCTACCGGATCGCGGTGAATACCTGTTACGACCAACTCCGTCGTGCCCAGCGAAGACCCTCCGAGAGCCTCCCCGACCATGTCGACCCTTCGGACCCTTCGGCCGAAGCGGCGATCGAATCCGCCGCCTTGCGACCCGAGATCGAGGCCGCCCTCGCCGAACTGCCTCCCGACTTCCGCAATGCGGTGGTTCTCTCCGACCTCGAAGGACTGTCGCTCCCCGAGGCAGCGGAGATCCTGGGGGTTCCCATCGGGACCGTGAAGTCCCGTGTGTTTCGCGGCCGCCGTCTACTCGCCAAGCAGCTGGGGAACCAAATCGACCAATGAGACCGTCCAAAGATTCGAATGCATGACCATCCTCTCGACCTGATCGCTGCCCTCGCGGATGGCTCTTTGAGCGATGAGGCCGAGGCGCGCGCCCTCGTCGAGTCGTGCCCGGAGTGCCGCGAGGAGTACCGGATCCAGACCGAGGTGATCGGATGGCTGGCTGCCACTCCCACTGCGGAGATGACCGATCTGGAGAAGGCTGCTCTCCATCGCGATCTGTGGACCGAGTTGCGCAGCCAGCCTGGGAAGAGCCCGTCCACGCCGTGGTGGCAGCGCCTCGCCTATGTGGCCGCCGGGCTGTTCGTCACCGTTGGACTGGTCAGCGTCCTCAACAATGGCGCCCTGAACGGCGGAGGCGGCTTTGCCGCCGACACCACCGCCGGCGGATCCCTCGATGCGCACACTGAGGAGGCACCGTTCGTGGCCCAGGGAAGCGATGACGGTGAGTCCGCTCCCGAGATGACGACGGAGACCACAGCCGCCGCGACAGCGACGACCGCCGCCGCCGGGGCCGGTGGTGAGGAAAGCTTCGCCCTTCCCTTCGCCGAGCTCGCAGAAGAAGCCCGTGCCAATCAAGCCGACCGAGCTCTCACCGAGGGCACCGACCGTGACGTCGAAGCATGCCTGGCTCGTGTCGCCCTCGATGAGCACGTGGTGGTCGACGAGATCGAGCTCGATCAGGTCTATCTGCTGGTCATGCCAGAGGATCCCGAGGCAGAGCCGATAGTCACCTTCGTCGTGCTCCCCCGTTGTGAGATCGTCTACGTCGGATAGCCGACACGGACGACGGGGTAACTAATCTCGGTGCCAGTGGAAGAACTAGCCGCCAGGTTCGCCGAGATCCTCGAGCAGATCACTGTCAAGATCCGTTCGCTGACAGTCGACCGTGTGGCCAAGGGGATCCGTGTCACCGGGCTGGGAATCCTGGCGGCCAGCCTTGGGTTGTCCGCATTGTTGTTCCTGTTTCTGGCGATATTCGGGGCCCTCGAGATCCCGTTGACGACCGCAGGAGCTTTCGCCCTGTTGGGGGCGATCTTCATCGCCGTGGGCACATACCTCTGGTTGAAGCGAGCGAAAGCGGAATGACACACGAAAGACTCATCATCATCGGGTCCGGCCCCGCCGGGCTCACGGCGGCGGTGTACGCCGCCCGGGCGAACCTGGCCCCGCTCGTCATCGAGGGGGAGCCGTCCTCGACCTCGGACCAGCCCGGCGGCCAGCTCATGCTCACCACGGAGGTCGAGAACTTCCCCGGGTTCCCGGAAGGGATCATGGGTCCGGAGCTCATGGTGCGCTTCCGCGAGCAGGCCCTGCGGTTCGGGGCCGACATCCGCACCGAGAAGGTCACCCGGGTCGACCTCGAGAGCCGCCCCTTCGGCGTGTG
>JBEVIF010000303.1:0-7545 GCA_040510795.1 Acidimicrobiia bacterium | reverse complement strand
GAACCAGGTCGACAAGGTGCCCACATTGCCCGTCACCATGAGAACGCCGAACAGGGTCAACAACACGCCCGAGGCGATATTGATCGGGCGGAGGTAGGGCTTGAGACGTCCGAACAACTTGAAAAGGCCAAGGCCGCTCAGGAGGAAAGGCACTCCCAGCCCCAGGGAGTAGGCAAGGAGGAGCAACATGCCCTGGCCGAGTGTCTCCTGGAGTGATGCTGTGGCGAGGATCACGGTCAGGACGGGGCCGATGCACGGCGTCCAGGCAAAGCCGAAGGCCAGCCCCATGACCGGTGGTCCCCACGACCCGAGCCGGCTGGGCCGGACATCGAGCCTGCGATCTCTCCCGATGGTGGCGAGTGGCCCTCGATCGGACACCGCCATGGCCACCATGAGAACCCCGAACACGATCACAGTCAGCCCCGCCAGTCTGGTGAATGTGGTCAGGTTCTGGACCAGCCACGTGCGAAGACCGGTGGCGATGGCCCCCAGCGCGACGAACACGACGGTGAAGCCCGCGATGAAGAGGAGGATGACCCGGGTCATCCGAGCCGTGGAGACATCGCCCTCCTCTAATTGGCTCGCCGAGTAGCCGGACATCATCGACAGATAGCCGGGGAGAAGCGGCAGCACGCACGGCGAAACGAACGAGATGATGCCCGCCCCGAATGCGATCAGGATCTGGAGGATGTAGGCGGCGGAGTCGACGCTGTCGAACACTTTGGTTCCCCGGTGATTTGCCGAAGTCTGGGGATGATCGCACGCGTGCCCCTCTACTCTCGACTCGTGGCACCGTGGTTGCGACGCGTTCTGGGCCCGTTGCTCCCGGTGGACAGGTTCACCTCGGGCGATCGCCGAATCGTGTTCGTCATCTGGACAGCCGGAGTCATACAGGGCTTTGCCCAGTCACAGGCGGCTGCAACGCTCCCGTTCACGCGCGCCGGTCTCGGGCTCACCGAGGGCGAGATGAGCCTCCTGCTCGGCATTGCCCGGCTTGCCGCATTCGCCGCTCTTCCTCTCGGATGGCTCGGGGACCACAAGGGCCGGAGGCGCCCCTTCCTCTGGTCTCTCACAATCGTGATCATCGGTGGCACCCTGGCGGGACTCGCCTTTGAGGCATGGCAGTTCGGGACTGCCCAGGCGATCCTGCGCACCGGCACCGCAGGCATGGGAGGCCTGGCCATCGTCCTCCTCGCCGAGCAAGTCTCGCCCCACATTCGTGCCTACGCGATCTCCTTTTACGGGGCTGCGGTGTCATTTGGCGGTGGCCTGGCCTTGATGACACTCCCCCTCGCCGACAGAGGCAGCGAGAGCTGGCGGATACCACATCTCATGATCGCCCTCGGCTTCCTCGTCCTCCCATTCGTGATCCGCAACGTGCCGGAGAGCCACATCTTCATCGAAGACCACGAGGACAGGCACTGGCGGGAGCTGGCCAGCGGCGAGTGGGCGCGTCGGTTCTGGGTGGTGGTGATCATCGCCTTCCTCGTCTCCGCTTTCTCGGCCGTCGCCCTCGCCTTCTCCACGACGCGGTTGATCGAATACCTCGGCCTGAGCACGGGATCGACCGTCCTGATCGCGCTTCTCGGGGGGACTCTTGGCGGACTTGGCTTCTTCGTTGGCGGCCACCTGGCCGATGCGTGGGGTAGGCGAAAGACGACAGTCGTGAGCCTGCTGCTGGCCGTCGGAGGTGGCCTTGTCATCTATTGGTCCAACTCGATCCCGTGGATCGTCGTGGCCGTGATGGTTTCGTCATTCGGCACCTTCGCCCTGGTCCCCGCCGGGGGCTCACATCGGGCGGAGCTCTTCCCTACCGGGCTCAGGGCGAGCGCCAACACGGCAGCGACCAACTTCGGATTGGTCGGGTCCGGCCTCGGGCTGATCCTTGGGGTCTTCACCATCGATCGTTTCGGGCTGTCCCAAACGGTCACGATCCTTGGGCTCGGCATGGGGATCGCCGCCTTGCTGACCCTGCTCCTCCCCGAGACGCGCGGTCAGGATCTGAGAGCCGTTCGCACAGCCCGCCTGTAGCCGAAGACGAAGACAAGACCACGAACGGCAAGCATCGCCCCGATCGCCCACCAGATCCCTTCGAGCGAGTCGCCCAACGGGGTAACCGAGATGAGGGTCATCAGGACGGCAGAGCCAAGAGCAGTCGAGACGATGATCGTCCCGAATGCCAGGAGCCCGAAGAAAATGCCGTCGGCAACGAACAGCGGCGCTCCGATCGGCATCGTCCACCCGGCGACCGCCGCTGCGGACACCGTCAGGGCTGCCACGGTGGGATCAGTGACTAGACCGGCGAGTGCGGGACCGCCGAGGAAAAACGCGCTCATAAGAACCACGCCGGTCAGCACTCCCCAGAGCAGCAGCCGCCGGGACAGGTCGTCTGTCGTTCTCGATTCTCCCCCGCCAACAGCCTCGGCGACCATGGCTTGGCCGGCAATCGCAAACGCGTCGGCGATCATGGCGGCCAGCAGCCAGACCTGCATCACCACTTGATGAGCGGCGATATCGGCCGGGCCGAGCCTGGTCGCTGTCGCTGCCGCGAAGGTCAGGCCGATAAGGAGAAACCCGGTCCGGATCGATACCAGGACCCCATTCCGGGCCAGGGCCAGGATGGTGGGGAGAGCCTTCCTGAGACCGGCGGGCCGGTCGGCCATGCGCCGGGTGCGGATCAGCTGCAGGAACCACAACGCACCCACCCATTGGGCGATCACCGTGCCGAGGGCTGCGCCTTCGAGGCCCAAACCGACGACGAAGATGAAGAGAGGGTCGAGTACCAGGTTGACGACATTGACCCCCACCGCCACCCGGAATGGGGTACGTGTGTCCAGGTATCCGCGAAAGGCGCCGTGCCCCGCGGTCACCAGGAGCACCGCCGGCGTAGCCAGGCCACGTATCCGAAGGTAGGCAACGGCGGGTGCCGCTACCTCGTCACTGGCGCCCATCAAGCCAACGAACCATGGGGCAAGGACTTCGACCACGATGGCCGCGGCGAGACCGAGGAGCGCGGCGAGCACGAGGGCGTCGCCGACCCATCGTCGCGCTTCCGCAGGGTTCCCGCGACCGAGCGCCTGTGCCACCAACGGCGTCGTCGCATAGGCGAGGAAGTTGAACCCAAAGAAGACGAATCCGAGGATGGCGGTGTCGACGCCCAGCGCCGCCAGCTCGTCGACTCCAACCCGCGCCACGAAGGCGGTGTCGATGAGAGTCAGGAGCGGGTCGATCGCCAGGGTGCCTAAGGCAGGAATGGCGAGCCGGAGGATGGCCCGATTGGCGATTCGGGTGTTGGTCACCGTGGAGGGGTCTTGTGTGCGAAGGCGAACCGATCCGGGAACTCGCAGAGATCGAATAGCTCGCATTGCCCACACAACGGCCGCTTGGCATCACATACGTCACGCCCAAATTGGATGATCCTCATCGACAGTCCGGACCATTCCCCCTTCGGGTAGAGCGCCATCAGGTCACGCTCGATCTTCACGGGGTCGATCTGATTAGTCAGGCCGAGGCGGCGGGTGACCCTTCGCACGTGGGTGTCGACGGCGATCGCCGGCACATCCCACGCTTCGGCGAGCAATACACTTGCGGTCTTGCGACCAACGCCTGGGAGCTTGACCAACTCGTCGAGGTCCATGGGCACCTCGCCGTCAAACATCTCCTCGATCCCCTGGGCCAGCTTGATGATCGACTTCGTCTTCTGTCGGAAGAAGCCGGTGGAGTAGACGATCTTCTCCACGTCTTCGGGGTCGGCGTCGGCGAGGTCGCTGACCCCCGGATAGGCCTCGAAGAGAACCGGCGCCACCTTGTTCACGTTCTCGTCCGTGGTCTGCGCCGAGAGAACAGTCACAACCAGGAGCTGGAAGGGTGACTCATAGGCGAGAGCGGTGCCGATGCTCAGGTAGCGGCGACGGAGACGGTTGAGAACGGCGCGTGCCTTCCCTTTCTCAGCCCGTGACGGCACCGACCCGTCGGCTCTGCTCAGCGGCATGAGCCGGCATCGTATTTGACCACCGCAGGCGACAGAGGCGTGGAGGCGACCGGTCCCGCTCCTACCCTGCCCCCGCTCATGTTCAAGTCCACCCGAAGCCGGGCAATTCTCGCCTTACTGGCGGCATCGTTCGTCTTTGGCGCGACCTTCGTGGTGGTGAAGTCTGCGGTGGTACAGGTCCCACCCTTGACCTTTGTGGCTTGGCGCTTCCTGCTCGGCGCGCTCCTCCTCTCCATTTTCGCCTTTCCCCGCGGGCGCAGGATCTGGTGGCACGGCGCTTTGGCCGGGCTCGCTCTCTTCGGGGGATACGCGTTCCAAACCGCCGGTCTGACCGAGACCAGCGCCAGCAACTCGGCGTTGATCACCGGTCTGTACGTGGTGATCACACCCTTTCTCGCCGCATTGTTCGCCCGACGACCACCGAGTTGGTGGAGCGTGGGTGCGGCCGCGTTGTCGTTCGGAGGTCTGATCCTGATAACCGGAGCCGGGGATCTCGGCTTCGATCGCGGTGACCTCCTCACCCTGGCCTGTGCGTTCTGCTTCTCCACGCACATCGTCGTCCTGTCCCGTCTCGCTCGTCACCACCCCGTCGTCCCGTTCACGGTCGTGCAGTTGGCGATCACCTCGGCACTGGCGTTCCCTGCGGCTCTGCTGATCGAGGGCGCCGTCCTACCGCCAAGCTCGGTGTGGGGCGCGCTGTTGATCACGGGGATCGGGGCCAGCGCCGGATGCTTCGTTCTCCAGATCTGGGCTCAGACCGTTGTCGGCGCTACCACCGCAGCTGTTGTGCTGGCGGCGGAGCCGGCATTCGCCGTCGCCACGGCATGGGTGGTCCTTGGCGAGAGGCTCACAGTGGCGGGGTGGACCGGCGCAGCCCTCATCCTCATGGCGATCTTCATCGTGGTGACGAAGCAGACCGACCAGGCGTCAATCGAGGCCGAAGCCGTGACACCGGCTCACTGACTCACCTGGTAGTCGTCAGAGCGGAGACGTCGGGCCAGCTTCATCAGGAGCCGGATCCCCAAGACCGACAGGAACAGCCCGATGGTGAGGAGGACCCCGAATTCGGCCGCGGTGGTGTACGGGTTGCTGCACGCCTCGATGCCCTGCGGGCAGAGACCCCAGCCGGAGCCCCCGTCGAGCAGGTCGATGAGGACGAGGATCGGTATCAAGGCAATGCCGATGGCCGCTGCAGAGAGTATGAATACACCGACACGCACCAGGAAGACTGACATCGCACTAAAACGGTAACCGGGTGCGCCCAGTTTCCAGGCATACAATCGCCGACCCGTGATGTCGTACCACCAGGAAGATTTCACCGCCGAGGAGCAGGCGGTCCTGAGCCGGTTCTTCACCAATCTCGACTTGCCGGTGTTCGGGTTGATAAATCTCCCGGAGGTGGTGAAGGGAGCGCTCTTCGCCCGCTATTCGAGGTCGGCCAAGTCGTTGCGTCGGCTCTTTCTCGACGAGTTCGTGGCCGATCCGGAGTCCGGGATCGACTCCATGTCCCGGGGTCTCGACGATGATCCGCTGGTGGCAACTCGCAAGGCCGAACAGCTATATCAGCGCGTCTTCTTCGACTATGGGGACGACTCCGTCGCCCAGCTCGGTGGCGCTCATCTCGCCTGCGAGCAGGCCTCGAATCTCTTGACCAAGGTCCTGGAATGGGGCCGGCTTGCCGCCTATCTGGAGCAATCGACACGCTACATCCGTTACGACGCAAGGCTCGGCGACCGAGACCGGTACTACGTGCCTCCCGAGATCGCCGATTCGGCACACGCCGACCGATACCTCACCCACATGGAGCGAGTCTTCGACACCTACTCCAACATGGTGGCGGGGATGATGGCGCACTTCGAACAAATGCATCCACGGGGTGAGGACGACTCGGCGATGGTCTGGAACGCCACGATCCGGGCCAAGGCATGCGACACGGTGCGGGGCATGCTTCCCGTGTCGACGCTGTCCAACGTCGGCATCTATGGGACCGGCCAGGCATACGAGATGTCCCTGATCAGGATGCGTGCCAACCCGTTGCGCGAGGTTCAGGATTACGGGCAGATGATGCTCGGCGAGCTTCGCAAGATCATCCCGTCGTTCCTCACGAGGGTCGATCTGGAGGAACGCGGTGTGCGGTGGTCCCGATACCTCGAAGACGTCCGCTCAGACCTCGAGCAGAGAGCAGCCGGCCTTCGATCAGCATCAGACGACGGGCCATTCGTGACACTGGTCGACTGGGATCCGGAGGCAGAGCTCAAGATCGCCGCTGCTGCCCTCTATGCCGTATCGGAGTTGCCCGATGCGGAGCTCCTCCGAATAGCCAGGTCGATGACCCAGTCCGAGAGGGCGGAGATCATCGCCTCTCTCGTCGGAGATCGGGCTAATCGCAGACACAGACCGGGGCGGGCCATGGAGCGAACCACCTACCGGTTCGATGTCACCTGTGACATCGGCGCCTTCCGCGATCTTCAGCGTCATCGTCTCATGACGCTGGAGTGGCAGCGGTACACGACCCGGCTCGGTTACGACCTGCCGGCGGAAGTAGAGGAGCTAGGCCTAGCCGACGAATGGCATCGATTGATGGCCCAATCGCTGACTTTCTACGAGGAGCTGAGGAGCGATCTCGGGGCCGACGTGGCCCAATACGTGGTGCCGTTCGCCTTCAACGTGCGCTTCGTCATGGAGATGAACCCCCGGCAGGCCTTCCACCTGATCGAGCTTCGCAGCCAGGCGGCCGGGCATCCTGCCTACCGGCGGGTCGCCCATGAGATGCATCGCGCCATCGATGAAGTTGCCGGTCACCATTTGATCGCCGAGGCCATGAGTTACGTCGATTACAGCGACGTCGACCTGGAGCGGCTGGAGAGTGAGCGCAAGGCCGAGCGCCGCCGCGAGACAGCCGGCACCCCCTAGACGTAGAAGGTATAACGTCTCCCGATGGCCAAATTCGATGTCGACGCCATGCTGGTGCGCTATCAGGAGCGGGCCGCCGCCGTCAAAGAGCGTCCACTCCCCCCCGTCGCCGGCGAGGAGCGCAGACTTTTCGTGGAGCGGGCGGAAACCGACTACACCGACTACGCCTTGATCGGGAGTGCCAGTTGGAGCGTGGACGACGGAGAGCTCGTCCTTCGCATACCACTCGGTGGGTCCGGCTAGCCCGGCTCGCCTGATGCTCGAGAAACGTCTCGTCCTCGTCTCGGGCAAGGGAGGTGTGGGCAAGTCGGCGGTGAGCGCCGGTCTCGCCCTCCTCGCCCAGCGCCGGGGTTTGCGGGTCCTGGCCATGGAGATGGGATCGCCCGGGGGCCTATCCGCTCATTTCGGCACGGGTCCTCTCGAGTTCGAACCCAGGGAGCTGAGACCGGGGCTCCATGCCATGCAAATGGTCCGCTCCGATGCTCTCCTCGAGTATCTCGCCCTTCAGCTCAACATCAAAGGTCTCAACAGGTTCGGCCCGCTGGCGCGGGCTTTCGATGCCCTGGCGACCACGGCTCCCGGCATCCGGGAGATCATCACCGTCGGCAAGGCGATCTGGGAGGTTCGAGAAGACCGATGGG
>JBEVIF010000302.1:0-12480 GCA_040510795.1 Acidimicrobiia bacterium | reverse complement strand
GAGGTGGGCACCTTCACCGATGGTGAGGTCCTCGACCTGCCCGGGGCTCCTGCCGTGATTCACATCCCCGGTCACACCCCCGGCAGCGTCGCCTTCCATTTCGCCTCGGTCGAGGCGGTCTGCGTCGGAGACGCGATGACGACAGGACACGTCCTGACCGGTGCCGTTGGGCCCCAACCGGCTCCTTTCACCCTCGACACCGAGCAGGCACGTACCTCACTCGACAGGCTCGAAGCGATACCGGCGAAATGGGTGCTCCCCGGGCACGGTGGGCCTTGGGGAGAGGGTGTGATCGAGGCGGTCCGTCTCATCCGGGAGCCCGCATAGGCTCTCGGGATGAGGCGTTCGTTGTTGACGCTGATCATGATGCCGATCATGGCCTGCACCGCCACGACCGGCGAGACCACCCTGGCCCCGACCACGACCCCACCACCATCGTCGACAACGGTCACGGTCGAGCAGACCACGACGATTGCGAGCACGGCTCCCGAGACCACTACCCCGACAACGCAGCCGGCGGCCATAGTCCCCGAGGATCTCGTGCCGGAGTCGTTCCCTGTTCCGGCGGGATCTGGCCCCCATGACGTGGCGCCGGCTCTCGATGGCGGCATCTGGTATACCGCGCAGGACACGGGGGAACTGGGCTGGCTCGACCCCGCCACAGGCGAGACGAGACATACCGCCCTTGGAGACGGCTCGGCGCCCCACGGTGTGATCATCGACGAAGCAGGCACTGCCTGGGTCACCGACGGTGGCCTCAATGCGATCGTCGCTGTCGACCCGGTGAGTCTCGAGGTGACTGTGTACCCGCTGCCTGAGGACAGGCCTGATGCCAATTTGAATACGGCCAGCTTCGACGGTGATGGGATGTTGTGGTTCACCGGGCAGAAGGGGATCTATGGCTGCGTTGACCCGGATACCGGTGAGTTGATCGTGTTCGACGCCCCGGAAGGCCCGGGGCCGTATGGCGTGACGACCACTCCTGATGGCGTCGTCTACTACGCCTCACTTGCAGGGTCTCATATCGCTCGGATCGAGAGCGACCGGACCGCCACCGTCATCGAGCCGCCCACTCCGGAGCAGGGGGCGCGTCGCGTGTGGTCCGACTCGCAGGGGCGGATCTGGGTCAGCGAGTGGAACGTGGGCAATCTGAGCCGGTACACGCCGGATACCGACACCTGGGACACGTGGCACCTGCCGGGCAACGCCCCAGAGACGTACGCCGTCTTCGTCGACGACACGGACATCGTGTGGGCCAGCGATTTCGGGGCGAATTCGATGGTCCGCTTCGATCCAAACACCGAAGAGTTCCACACCTATGCGCTGCCCCACGACCCTGGGAACGTCCGCCAGATCCTGGGACGTCCCGGAGAGGTGTGGTTCCCCGAGTCAGCCGCCGACAACCTGATCGTGATCAGAACCACCAACTGATCGGTCTCCATGTATCAGGGTCGGTTCTATCGCCTCTCCCATGCTGCAAAGACACCACGATTGGGGAGGGAACGGATGAGCTCCTATTTGAACGAGGCACTCGCCTACGAGCGGATGCAGCGCTATCAGGCCGAAGCGGCCGATTACCGGCGCATCAAGGCAACCCGGTCGGATGAGCCCGGGGCCATGGAGCGGATGATCCAGGCCGTCGGTCGGGGTCTCATCTCGATCGGCGAGTCGTTCAAGGTCGATCGCCGGCCGCGCATCCCCGCAATATGACGTCTGGGGAGGCCGTCGGGCTTAGACACCGACGGTCGGGGGCCAGAACGGAACGACCCTCGGGTGATTCCCGGGGGTCGTTTCGCGCCGCCTCACGCACCGAAGACGACGAAGGACGAACGGAGAGCCTTGCCCGGATCGTCGTCGGGGTCTGCGCGAAAGATGGCTTTAGCCAGGGCAACAGGTGTTGGATCGCCGCCGACCAGACCTCGATGAAGTGCGACCATCAGGTCGGTTGAGGCCTCGTCATCAATCGGCACGACCGGCGCGACCAGGCTGGAGACTCCGATACCGATCAGGGCGGATGAGAGCCCAAGCAACTCGTCACCCGCCACGACCTTGGTCACCGCGGTGTCACATGAGCTCAGGACCATTACCGCCGGAGGAGTCTTGATCTGCTCGAAGTCATAGACGGTAAGAGGTCCGTCATGCATCTGCAGGGACGAGAAGGAGGGGTTGTCGAATCGAAAAGTGCCATGGGCGGCGAGGTGTGCCACGTCCGAACCCTCGATGTCTTGCAAGACGAGATCGGCTCGTGCGTTGCGCCCCGTCCGACGTCGATGCGTCTCGTACAGCCGCGCGATTCTCGAAACCTCCTGGACCGCCCCGGGCAGATCAGGCCCGGCGACGAGCGCAGCCGTCGGATTGGCCCTCAATTCGGCGATGCTCGAGGAGGCGATTACCCAGCTCTCGAGAGATGGGACAACGGTCAGGATCCTCCCCGGGTCGAGTGCCGGCCAGGGAAGCCGATGCAGGGCAGCCGTCGGCACAACCGTGATTGCTTCTCCGTTGCTCACGAATGGATCGAGGAGCCATTCCCGGAGCTGATCGAGGGACTGGTCAACACTGACTGAGGCGGCCTCGAGCGAGCGAGGCGAGCCGGCACCATGGGCAAGCCTCGTCAACGAGAACAACAGCGATGAGACCTCATCCGAGGCGCGGTCAGCCTCGACCACGCGTTCCAGACCTATCGACCCGCGGTACACAGTCACCGCGTGAATTTCTTCGTGGTACTTGAAGTAGGAGATCAATCGCCGATCTCCTAGCCGGTCGACGATGTCGTCTCGGTTGGTCGGCAAGGTGGCCCGGGCATGACCTGAACCTCGAAGACGCCGGCTGAGCATCTTGATCTCGTGTTCGATCCGGGCTTCCTGAAGGATTAGTGGCTGGGTCGTTCCACCAGCCATCGCCGCCTCCCGAATCTCGGCACTGGTTCGCCGCAGTTCTGAAAGGAGACGGGTCAACTCGGGGTCCGACGGTGGTCGTACCGAGGCCACCTGGCTGCTCTCGGCTCGCCACGACTCCACGGCTTTGAGGACCTGCCATGGGGAGCCCGAAGCGACACCGTGTTCGATGGCAAGGACAGCCAGGTCGAGACCTTGAGCGGCCGCGTGAGAGCGAAGGTCTGCAGCTCCGAGCGTTAGTCGGTAGTCCCGGATCGCCTTGAAACCGGCCTCGATCGCCCTCGTGGAGCCCCTCGCGTTCCCCTCAGCTTGACGGAGCAGAGCCTCGGCATGCCATGCCTTCGCTCGATCCAGGGCGGACCCCCTGCGCCGTGCTCCCGAAGCGGCGCCAAGCTGTCGTCGAGCATCTTTCAGCGCGCCGTCACGCATGGCGATTCTGCCCGCCAACAGGTGACAGTGCTGCGCTTCAGAGGGGAGGCCGATGGCTGCCAGCTCCTCGGCGAGTCGGGCTGCGTCCGATGCCTTCGCGCCACCCGAGGTCTGGTCCTCGAAACGAGCGCGAAGCGCGGCGTACTCGGCCAGTAGACGCCACGCCCGCCGATCCTGCTCGGTGAACTCCGATGCAGCGACGGAGGCGGCTTCGAGGGCATCATCCGGGCGACGGGCGGCGAGAGCAACCTCGGCGGCGAGAAGGCGGGCCTCCGAGAGGTCGGTTTGGTTCTCGGTCTTCTCTAGCCCGGAGATGGCGGCGTTCACCGCCTGTTCGGCCTCGGAGTACAACCCCACAGTGAGGAGTAGCTCTCCACGATTAGCCCAGAGCACCTCCGTCATTCCCGGTGGGCGCCCCAGTGCCTCATAAGCCGCTTCTGCTTGGTCGAACCAGGCAAGAGCGGCGGGCACGTCACCCCTTCTTCCCTCGAGAAACCCGAGGTTGTGAGCACTGGCTGCGACGATCAACTCCTGACCCAGATCTTCGGCGATGAGACGTGCGGCTTCGAGATCCGACACGCCAAGATCCAGTTCGCCCCTGTAGCCGTGAAGGACGCCACGGTTGGAGAGCAAACGGGCCTCGGCCAAACGGTCGCTACTGCGCCGGAGCCCAGTCAGGGCGGAGCGATAGTGGACGAGGGCATCGTCCAATCGACCAATACGTTGCAGGATCAGACCGATCTGCATCTCGTTGCGGGCCAGGTCAGGACCCGACAGGTCTGCCATGGCCAACTCCGTCTCGTCCAGGGCTCCTTGCGTGTCACCGCGATAGAGGAGGACGAGAGCAAGGCTCGACCTGATCTGTCCTACCCGTCGGACGAGCCCCGCTTCGATGGCGCCTTTCAACGCCCGTTGCAGGGCGAGTTCAGCCCCGTCGAGATCGTTGAGTTGCCGAGCGGCGAGACCGAGAGCCCACCAGGCAACGGCGGTGGCTTCGGGATCTAAGCCCACCTGATCGATGAGGGATTCGGCCTGTTCCCTTGCCTTTTGTGGATGATCATGAACCGAATCGACCACCCGCAGGGCAACCTCGAGGACGGGAATCGGAGGCGCGTCGACCATCGGCTCGAGACTAGGTTTCGGCATTCGCGCAGGGAGGCGCGTTTCGACGAAAGTGGGGCAGGCTCATGGCGATCGATCCTGAGGTTGTGGCGGCGAGCATCGAGGCGCGGTTTGAGGAGCGAAACATCGCCGTGTCGGCCGGTGGCGGATTTGCCTTCCGACGTGATGAGATCATCGTCACTGTCCCGGCAGGCACCTCGAGCGACTCATTGCCCTTTGTCAACGGCGAACCGATCGATGAGCCGCAGAACCATGGCGGGGAATTCGATCATCACCTCTTTCAGGTCGCCGACCCGATCACAGAGATTCAGTCGGTTCGTGACCAGGAAGCTCGAGCATCGTTCAATCATGTCCTGTTCGGCGAACCGGTGTACCTCGGAAATCCTGTGTATCTCGGAAATCCCGTCTATCTCGGGAATCCGGTGTATCTCGGCAACCCCGTCTATCTGGGAAACCCCTTTGCAAGGAACTGTGCCCGACCTGCTGCCGAGCCCAAGATGTGGCCGGACCCGACCGGTTGTGCCGGCGAGCCACCCAACGTGCTGGTTCTCGATACTGGCCTGGCCACCCTGCCCTCCGAGGCGGGTCGGATCCCGGCCAACGAGAGGCTTCGAGATAGTGCCATCGTGCATCCCAATTGGACCGACGCGAACGCATTGTCCGCAGGGCCAATCGACGTTTCACGCACCGACGAAGACGAGAAAGGAGTCGACGGAGACGGGCACCTCGACAGGCAGGCCGGACATGGCACCTTCATTGCCGGGATCATTCGGCGCCACGCACCCGACGCGAAAATCCTGACACAAGGTGTTATCTCCAGCTTCGGCGACGGTGATGATTGGGATATCTCGGCCGGGCTCTCCGAGGCTCTCGCCAGAGACCGAGTCGACGTCGTCAACATGTCGTTGGGCTGCTACACGGACGACGACCTTCCCCCGCTTACACCCGAGGGGCTCCCTGTTCTATCAGACGCCATCGCGGGCGCGAGAAATCAAGGTGTGGTTGTCGTCGCAGCAGCCGGGAACAATGGCTCGTGCCGCAAGTTCTGGCCGGCCGCGCTAGATGGTGTCATATCCGTAGGTGCCACCTTCTGTGACAGGCGAGCATGGTTCTCCAACTTCGGGCCGTGGGTGACCGCATGTGCACCTGGAGTGGACGTGATCAGCACCTTTTTCGAGCACAGCGGACCGGCGTCGAGCGTGGCTGGCGTAGACCCCGATGAGTACGCCGGATGGGCGATGTGGTCGGGGACGTCGTTCGCGGCCCCGCAGGTGGCAGCCGCCATCGCAAAGATCATGTGTGAAACGGGGGGGACGGCCGATCAGGCTGCTGACATCGTCTTGGGATCAGGTCTCGAGGTAGAGGATCTCGGGATCCACGTCGTCGCGAAACAAGTGGACGTTATTCAGGCCTGACCCGCCCCGGCGGCTCCAAGAATTCCAGTGTCTGGGGCCGAGCGCTCTCTTGTTCCTCCGTACGATGACCCCATGGCCTCCTTGGCGCAAGCCACCCATGGCGAACTGTTGGCTCTGGCTGCCTCAGGGGACCAGCCGGCATGGAATGAACTGGTCCAGCGGTTCAGTCAGATGGTTTGGTCTATCGCCCGCAGTTTCAGACTCGATGATGCGACAGCCAAGGACGTCAGCCAGACCGTCTGGCTTCGCCTCGTCGAGAATCTGCACCGAATCGATGACCCGGAACGCCTCCCCGGCTGGCTCGCCACCACGTGTCGGCGTGAAGCCCTTCGAGTGAAGGGCATGAGGGACCGGGTGGTTCCCACCGAATTCCAGTACGACATCCCTGACGAATCACCATCCCTCGAGTCGATGCTCGTCGAGGACGAGGAGGCTCGGGAGGTCGTAGTGGGCTTCGCCACCCTCAGCGACGACTGCCAACAACTGCTTCGGCTGCTCACAACGGAGCCACCCCTTAGCTACGAGGAGATCTCGGAGTTGGTCGGTAGACCGATCGGGAGCTTGGGACCGACCAGATCGCGGTGCCTCGAGCGACTGAAGGCTGCGCTTTCCGCGCGTATCAGCGGTGCTGGAAGCGACTCTTTCGAACCAGGAGACGATGCCAAATGACGGAGTCGACAAGACCGCAGGAAGAAGAGCGACTGCTTTCGCTGCTCCGGAGGGGCTTGGACCAATCGGATGCATCGCCAGCGGATGTGACCGAGTTCGCCAAGGCGGCGCTCTCGTGGCGAACCATCGACGCCGATCTCGCTCAGTTGTCTTACGACTCGATCGACGATCCGACTTCAGTGCGGGGTGTCGCCACCTCCCGGATGCTCGCTTTCGAGTCTGGGGAGTTGACGATCGACCTCGAGCACGAACCACTCTCAGGCCATCTCATTGGCCAACTCGACCCCCAGGGGCAGATGACGATCGAGTTGCATGTGCTCGACACAGTCTTGGTCACCGATTCCGATGAGCTCGGGCGATTCTCCTTCGAAGGGATCCAGTCCGGGCCGTTCGCCCTCGTAATCCGCCTCGAAGGGGACGAAGTCGTGAAGACCCAGTGGGTCATTCTCTGAGCCCACGACAGGTCCCACTTTCGGTATCAGCAACGAACCCGCCTCCTCTCCATCTGTGAATCGTCGTCAACCGACGACGAGCCGTGAGCGAGGAAAGGCGAGACATGACGAACATGTCCGAATCCCAGGAGCCGAGGAACACCCGGCGCTGGGCTTGGACGGTTCACCCCATCGAGCAGGTCGACAACCCCGTCCAGAGGTGGTTGGGCAACCGCTCGAAGGAGAACCGGATCCAGGTCAAGCATCGGTCTCATCTCCTGCCACGCCTCATTGTTCGCCCCGCCGTCTGAGAATGGCCGAGGCATAGACCTCGCAAACGGAGTAGGAAGACCCCCGCCTTCAGGCGGGGGTCTTGTCTTTGGGCATCGCGGAGCAATCGGACTCCCATATAGAGAAAGGGCCGCCGTGTGGCGGCCCTTTCAACGGTTTGGCAACTTGCCCGTCAGGGGATCCGATTGTCCCACTCGGGCTGGTTCAGCTCAGTTGGCTCCTCAGTGCTCGGGACGTAGACCTGCTCATCGAGTTTGTCGATGAGCATCTCCATCCTGGTCTTCTCCGGGTTGAGCCCGGGGTACTCGTTGACTGTGGCGACTTGTCCCGCCAGTTGCATCTTGGTCTTCTCGATGTTGAGTCCGGGGTGCTCGTTCACCGCGGCGACCTGTCCGGCCAGTTCCATCTTGGTCTTCTCGATGTTGAAGGCAGGATGCGACTCCGCTTCGGCCTGTGCGGCCAGCTCATAGAGCCGCACCCGCTCGGCATGGCGATCCGCAGCGATCTGCGCTGGGCCGGAGAGCTCACTCTGGACTCCGGAATTGGTGACTTCGTTCCCCTGGTTGACGGCGAACACGAAGCCGGCGGCGATGACGACGGCGAGAGCGGCCGCGGCGATGCCGAGACCCTTACCCGAACGTCCTGCCTTTGTGGTGGTACCCGGCTGGGTAGCACTGGTTGACATGATCTCTCCCTTCCCGAATCGGGGGCGATTTGCCCCCGTCGTTGGTAGGAGTCGCGATTGCCGGTCCTGATACATGGACCTCGCTGGTGCCCTACGTCGGAGGGGCGAGCTACCAGGAGCGAATGCGATTGATCGTGATCCGGATCAGCGCGGAGTAATCGTCGGAGAATTGCTCGGGAGTCCAGCCGAGCCGCTTGATCTGGTCCTGGTACTTGGCGAAGTATGCGGGGTGCTGATGCGGAGGAGTAGGGGAATCGACTGCTTCTGCGGTGCCCTCGAAGGTGGCCATCGTGTCTCCCAACTCGTCGCCACGGAGGTTGAAGGCGACCTTCGGGTTGACGGTGATGTTGGCGAGCTTGGTGGCGTCGGGTTTGGAATAGACGAGGAGATCGTCCCTGTCGCGGAGGAACCAGACCACGGAGCTCTGCGGCTGGCCGGAATCGGTAACCGTGGTGAGCCAGCCAACCAGGTCGTCGTCCAGTCGGGTGGTCAGCTCGGGTCGATCGTGCAGCATTTGCCGCAAGTTACCGGGTTGATGCGAGGACGCCCAGCGGCCCGATCATGTCCAGAAACTCACGGTTCTCTGCAGTGGCCAGCACATCACCGGAGGCTAGGTCGATGGCATCGACACGCTGCATTCCAATCCACGTAAACGCGTACGCCACGCCTGCGTCTTGGTTGAACGTGATCGTATAACTCTCGTCTAAGTCCTCCGGCTCATGGTGAGCCAGCGAGGTGAGATCGCTGGCATCGAGCAAGAAGAGACCGCTCGAATTCGCTCGAGACACCGCTGCTCCCTCCTCGGTCTCGTATCCGAATGCGACCAATCGATCACCGGCCGGGGAGAGATATATGTCCGAGATCGGAGCATCGGTGCGGGCCACGACTTCCCAGGTGGCGATATCGATCGCGATGACTCCCACCGGTGAGGTCGTGACGGACCAGTCGTCATCGTCCTCGATGAGAGTGACGTCGGTATTGGACACGTAGAGGACCTGGCCGTCGGGACTCAGAGCGCTCCATCTCCGCGTGCCCGTGGAAGGATTGGCTCCGAAACCTGAAAAGGTGTGTTCGGTCACCACACCAGAGCTGACGTCGACCTCAGACACCACGTCCTCGTTGGCATGCACTGCGAGCAGTCGATTGGCGTCCCGGTCCCAAGAGAACGAAGGAGAGTTGTAGAGATACCCGGCCCATGGACCCTGACTGACCGGGTCGACCGCGCCGACGCGTACTTCCGGAAGGTCGATCTGAGTCACCTCGCCGGTGGCCGGGTCGACGATGCTGACGAATGCCTCCTGAGCGCCATCGGAGTCGATCGACCGTGTGCCGACGAAATTGAAGCGTCCATCGATCGACGCCTCGGGGCCTACCCAGATCGTGAACCCCGAAGGCAGGTCGGCGACGATTTGGGAGTTCGATTCGCCTGGGCTCACTCGACGAACCTGTTCGCCTCGGAGGAAATAGAGCGTCGCATCGTCAGTGGCATGAATCTCCGAGTCGGCGTATTCAGCCCACGACTCAACCTGCTCCCATTCCTCCACATCGATGAGCCGTATCTCGTTCCGGCCGTTGTCGTGACTCACAATTGCGGCGAAGTACCTGTGGCTGGGCGACGGTCGATGACCCCAGAACCAGTCACCCATCGGGATTGGCTCGTAGCCCGGCGTTGGTTCGAGTGTGCGAGGGTCCACTCGCCGAATCACGACCCTTTCGACGTCGAGGGTCGTCGTGGGCGCTGGCTGTGTGGTGGTCGATCGCCCGATCGTTGGTGTTGGGGCGAAAGCATCAGGCGGGGCGGTCGGTTGCGGTGGCGCGGCCGATTCGGTGCATGCCGCAACGGCCATGATCAAGGCGACAAGTACGGCCAATCGTTGGCGTGACGCCATGTGCTTGCTCCCTCGTCAGAGCGTATCAACGACGACCCCACTCGGCGCATTACACGGCTGGACCGATGTGTGTTGAAGGGCAGTCGGTCTCCTGGGGTTCGCGTTAACGGTCGCCAATTAGGGTTGCCAGGGCAGACCAAAGGAGGTCCTGTTGCGCAAGAGCACGCTTATCGTCGTCTTGGTGGTGGGCACACTGCTCGTCCCGGTGGCGGTGTTTGCCTCACACTCGTTCAACGACGTGCCGGACGATCACACGTTCCACGACGCCATCGCCTGGATGAAGGACAACGGCGTCACGGTGGGGTGTAACCCGCCGTCCAACACCAACTACTGCCCCGAAGACAACGTGACCCGAGCCCAGATGGCGGCGTTCATGCGGCGTCTCGCCGAGAACCAGGTAGTGGATGCCAAGACGTCGATCGTTGCGGGCACCGCACACGAGGCGACCCGCAGCGAGTTGGTCACTGTGACAGGCACGAGTTCGGGGACAGCCACCTCGATCGCAACCCTCACTGACCTTCCCGCCGGTGCCTACGTCGTGACGGGCACATGGGTTGCCACCGCGCACGGAGCGGCCGCAGGAGGGCGAGTGGTCTGCAACCTGAGCGCCGGCGCCTCGACCGGAAGGGCAGTCGCCTTCATTAGCAACCCAGATTCCGGGCAGGAGAGCATGGCGAGCGTGCTCACCGGCACACTGGCTGCCGGGGATCAGGTGAATCTCAGCTGCTGGACCGAGAGCCTGAGCGGATCGATCAGCGTCAGCTCGACCGGCGTCGTCGCCCATCCAGTCATGGCAGTGGAGTCGGTCGCGGTCACCTCTTAGAGAATGCGGGATCGGGTTCAGGCCGGACGCTGTGGCGACCGGCCTGACTCGGTCCTTTCCCGGCAGAAGGCGTCACCGGGAGATGGCGCCCTCTATTTCTTCTTGGCCAGGTCCCCGAGGATCTGTTGGGAGGCGAAGCGGCCTGGGGCGCCCATGACGCAGCCGCCGGGATGGGTCCCCGAACCGCATTGGTAGTAGCCCTCGATCGGGGTGCGGTACTGGTTCCAGCCGGGTGCGGGGCGGAAGAAGAACATCTGGGGGGCGAGGAACTCTCCGGCGAAGATGTTGCCCTCGGTGAGACCGACCACCCTCTCGATGTCGAGGGGGGTGACCACTTCCCGGTGCAGCACCAGCTCGCCAAACCCGGGGAAAAAACCCTCCAGGGTTTTCTGCACCACATCGCCGAATCTGTCCCGTTCGCTGTCCCAGTCGCTTTCCTTCAGGTGATATGGGGCGTATTGGATAAAGCAAGACATCACCGCCTTGCCCGGAGGGGCCATGTCCGGATCGACGTTGGACTGGATGCACCCGTCGATATATGGCTTCTGCGAGTACCACCCGTACTTGGCGTCGTCGAAGGCACGCTCGAGATAGTCGAGTGAGGGGCCAATGTTGATGAATCCCCGGTACTGGTCCGAGCGACCTTCCAGCCCCGGGTAAGTCGGGTTGGCATCGAGGGCGAAGTTGACCTTGGCCGAGGTCCCCTGGAACTTGAAACGGCGAATGTTCTCCACGAGATCTGTCGGCAACTCCCGAGGATCGACCAATTGCATGAAGGTGCGGCGGGGGTCAACGGCGCTGACCACGGTCTTCGCCTCCAGCTCGGTTCCGTCCTCGAGCACCACCCCGGTGGCTCTGCCGTTCTTGGTGACGACGTGGTCGACCGGTGACTCGAGCCTGATCTCGGCTCCGAACGACTCGGCAGCCCGGGCCAGGACCTGGGTGAACCCGCCGTTGCCTCCCTTGTGGAAGGCCCAGGCGCCATAGGCGCCGTCGTGCTCCCCGAACGAGTGATAGAGGAGGACCAGACCGGAGCCCTGAGAACGTGGGCCGACTTTGGTCCCGATGATTCCCGAGGAGGCGTGCAGGCCCTGCATGAGATCCGACTCGAAGTAGTCCTCGAGGATGTCGGCGGCGCTTCCTGTCATCAGCCGGATCATGTCGTGTAAGACGCCTGGCGGGAGATCGGCGAGGTATGAGCCGATTGCCGCCATCCGTGCTCGCTCCTCGGGGTCCTTGGAGGTGATGTCAGGCGGGATCGAGTCCATCAGCGGTCTGATGGCATGGACCACCTGTTCCATCATGTGCCCGTAGGCGTCGTAGGCATCGGCGTCGTGGGGCGAGTGTCGGGAGATCTCGTGGTGGTTCTCGTTCTTGTCCTGCCCCAGCAAGATGTAGTTGCCATCCTCGGTCGGGGCGAAGGTCGAGGGCATGAGCAAGGGCATGAAGCCGTGCTTGGTCAACTCCAGCTCGTGGATGATCTCGGGGCGGAGCAGGCTCAGGGCATAGGAGAAAGTGGTGAAGCTGAATCCCGGATGCAGTTCCTCGGTGATGGCGGCGCCGCCGACCAGATGCCTGCGCTCCAGTATCAATGTGCTCAACCCGGACTTGGCCAGATAGGCCCCGTTGACCAGGCCGTTGTGACCGCCACCGATGACGATGGCATCGAACTTCTTCTTGGCCGGCATTTCTACCTCAGGCTGTCTTTCTCGGTGGGTTGTAGAAGGGCATCCGGCTCACATAGGAGTCGACGACCTCGTATTTATGGTCGATGGTCACTTCGAGCCCGACCTTGGTCCCCAGTTTGGCGTGCTCGGGGCGGAGCCGGGCGA
>JBEVIF010000301.1:0-4688 GCA_040510795.1 Acidimicrobiia bacterium | reverse complement strand
ACGGGGATACTCGACCCCCATACTCAGACCGGCCTGGGCGGTGCCGCCTGCGACTGCCGCCGCATCACCTGTAGTCAGGGTCTCGGCCGCCGCGGCCAGCTCCTCCCAGGTCGTGGGGACGGCGACTCCCGCAGCCTCGAGAACTTCGGGGTCATAGACCAACCCCAGTGTGGAGAAGTCCTTGGGCGGGCAGTACCAGGTGTCGTTGTAGGTGAAAGCCTCCCGCAACGACGGGTAGATGTCGTCGGGATTGCTCACAGCTCCCTCCGGCACCGGGGCCAGCGCTCCGGCATCGGCCAGGTCGGGAAGACGGAAGCTGTCGACGTAGAACACGTCGGGCGGGTCTCCCGAAGTCAGCGCCGCCTGGAGAGCGACGTCGTACTCGGCCTGTGGCTGGAAGGTGGCCGCTGCCCCGGTCTCCTCGGAGAACTGGGTCACCAGATCACTCAGCGCCGTGTTCTCGGCGTCGGACGACGACCAGCCCCATAGGCTGAGCTCGACCCCCTCCAACGATGCGCTCTCTTCGGGAGCCATGGTGGTGGCTGCGCCGGCCGCGGTCGTCGCCGCCGCTTCGGTGTCACCGGTCGTGGTCTCCGTCCCACCGGCCGTTGTCGTATCCGCGCTCCCACCGTCACCACAGGCGGCGACGAGAGCCATCAGGAGCACCAGGACCACCAAAGTCCTGCGTCTCATACTTATCCTCCTCCGTTGTGGTCGGCCCGTGGGGCTTCTGCCTCGCGGGCCGGCTTGCCTCCACGGACTTCCCTCTCGTGCCGGGTACCCCGGTGCACGAAGGAGAAGCCCAGGGAATCCCAATGATCCGGGAGCCGGGCGATGATCTGCGGTCCGTCCTCGGTCAGGTGCAAACCGCCAAAGCCGATGAGTGCCGCCTGGAGCAACCCGCCCTGGGTGGCGGCGTGGATCCCGTGGTGCGAGTTCGACATCGAGTCTTCGAGGTCGATGGCGGCGGCCCGCCGGAAGTAGTCATAGGCCTGGTGGGGTCGCATCGCGATCGAGGCGGCGACAGAGTGCATGGCCAGGCTGAGCGAGGATCCGTGATCGGTCCTCGGGCCGTAGTAGTCGAGGTTGGCCTCGATCAGCTCCCGTGTCTGCAGGGCGTCGAGGAGGACCAGACCCATGACGACATCGGCCTGTTTGGTGATCTGGCTCCGCTCCAGTCGCTTCTCGCCGAAGATGGCGTGGAGCGGGGCCGCCCTCGGCTCGATCCGGGACAGGTCGACATCCTCGAGATCGAAGTAGCCGTCGTGCTGCTCGAAGACTCGGTCGTCGCGAGGGCGAGGCTCGAGCTTCTCGGCCAGACTGAGGAAGGCCTCCTCCCAACCATCGGCGAGCCCGAGACTCGAGACCAGGTCGTCGCGTCCGGTCCCGTGGTCCACCGCGGTGCGGAGATGCCAGGCGGCCATGGCGTTGGTGAAGAAGTTGTCGTCGACCCCGACGTGGTACTCGTCGGGCCCGATCACATTGCGCAGATGGGCCCCTCCCTTGCGGTCCACGTCGGCTCGGTCCTGCCAGTAACGGGCACCGTCGAGAGTCATCTCGGATCCCTGCTCGGCGAGAAAGTCGCGGTCATCGGTCCATCGGACGTAGTGGTCGACGGCATAGGCGACGTCGGCGACGATGTGCTCCTCGATCTCGCCGGTGCGGATGCGTACCCGCTCACCATCGGCGGTCTCGCCCCAGTCCGGGGTCACCTCGTCTCCGGTACCGGCCGATTCCCATGCGAAGAACGCGCCGGCTCGCCCGTACCGGGCCGCCTTGCGACGTGCGCCATCGAGTCCCCGATAGCGGTAGCCGAGATGGGCACGGGCCAGGTCGGGTTGGGTCATCGTGAGATAGGGCATCGCGAAGATGTCCGTGTCCCAGAAAACGTGGTGGCGATAGCCGTACCCGGAGAGGAGGCGGGCCCCCACTCCCGCCCCCTCTGAGGACCGTGGCGCCCCGCCGATGAGATGAAATGCAGCGAACCGAAGGGCTTGCTCGGCGTAGGTGTCGCCGGAGACTTCGATCTGGCTCGTCTCCCAGCGCCGGGACCATTCGGCCGCCGAAGCCGCGGCGACCGCATCGAAGTCTTCGTCGGGGATCTCCTCGCCCTCGTTCGCCCGCTGGTAACTGGTGTATTTGGTGAAGCCGAGCCACTCCCCCGGGGCCAGATCGATGGTGGCGCTGAGCCGGGGATAGCGAGCATGGTGAGTCACCCCCAGCGGGCCGAGGCCACGGATCACAGACGTCGCCGTCACCGATGCCTGACGATCGTCTGACTGGGCACGCATCCGGAGCCGGTCGGGACCGGTCCGGGTCCATTCCACCCGGGTCCAAGGCGCCCCATACGGTCCCGTGACCGAGCCATCGAGCCCCGTCTCGATCCCGACCTGGACGTCCTCGGTGAGAGCGGTGACCTTCACCTCCATCGCCGCCAGACCGGGGCTGGCCATGGAAAGGAGACGGCGGAATTCGGCCCGGATGACGCCGGTGCCCGGCCCTCGCCACAGAACCCGCCGGGTGAGGACACCGGTTCGGAGGTCGAGGATCCGCTCGTACCCGAGCGGAATGCGGTCGTCGAGACGGAATCGCACTCCGTCGACCGTGATGGCGACGCCGGTCCAGTCGGGTAGCGGGGCGAGGTAGGGCAGGTCCCCAGTTGGTTTGACGAACAGACCGTGCATGAACGTGGCCGGGACCGAGTCCCCATAACCCTCCTCGAAGGTGCCTCTGGTGCCGAGATGCCCGTTGGCAATGCTGAACAGCGACTCTTTCCACGGAACCTGCTCCGGCCAAACCCGATCCTCGATGAACAGCCAGGTGTCGGTCATCCCGGCTCCCCGGTGGAGGACTCCCTGATCACCAGCTTGGGCTCGACAAGGTCGGAGTGGCGGATCAGCTCGGGATCCTCGAGA
The DNA here is from genome assembly GCA_040510795.1 of Acidimicrobiia bacterium. GTDB lineage: Bacteria > Actinomycetota > Acidimicrobiia > Spongiisociales > ZC4RG35 > JARDZU01. The sequence continues at coordinate 1,773 of JBEVIF010000301.1, read as the reverse complement.
TCGTGCATCAAGAACTCAACGATCCGTCGCCCGATCTCCTCGATCGGCTGGCGGACAGAGGTGATGCCCGGGGTGCTGTAGATCGCAGGCGGCGAGTCATCGAACCCGGTGACCGCCACGTCCCGGCCGGGGCGCACCCCTCTCGCATGCAGCTCGGCGATCACCCCGGCGGCGAGCACATCCTGCACGGTGACGATCGCCGTCGGGGGGAGGACGGCGTCGAGGAGGAGTGACGCCGCCTCCCGACCCGCGGCGAACTCGTTCTCTGTCCGGATCAGATGCCGGGCGTCGAAGGAAAGCCCGGCGGCTTCCAGCCCTTCGACGAAGCCCGACGCCCTGTCGTCGCCGGAGAGAGAGCCCTTGGGCCATCCGATGAGAGCGAGACGGGTGTGACCGGCCTCGACGAGATGGTCGACCGCAGCCCGTGTGCCGGCCCGCCCGTCGACGTCGACCCAGGAGTGATTGTCGGCGAGGTCGCTGCGCCCGAAGGTGACGAAGGAGGTTCGCGAGTCGAGCAGGACTCGAATCCTCTCGTCGTCGTGCACCGTGCCGGAGAGGACGAAGCCGTCGACGGCGCCACGGCGCATCATCTCCCGATAGGAGTCGGCCTCGCTCTGACCTCGATGCGGCGTGAAGAGATGGATGTCCATCTCGACATCGGCGGCGCGCTCGGTGATCTGATGGAGGAAGGTGTCGAGAAAGAACCCGTCACGTCCGGCCGGGATGCAGTACCCGATGGTGAAAGAGCGCCCCTTGGGCAGGATGCGCGCGGCTCGGTTGGGGCGGTAGCCGAGCCGGTCGGCCGCCTCGACCACCTTGAGCCGGGTCTCCTCGGCCACTCGCTCGGGAGCGTTGAGTGCATTGGAGACAGTTGAGACGGACACCCCGGTTGCCCGACTCACGTCTTTGATCGTGATTCGAGAGCTCATGGTTCGTTCAGGACAAAAACGTTTTACAGAGCGCCTAAAACGTTTTTACATCGGAGCGCCCGGTCTGTCAATGGTGGAGAGCCGTGGTGACGACTAGTTCTGACCCGCCTTCTTTGGCACCGGCACTGGTTCGCGTCGCGGTTCCTTGGGCCTGGCCGGTGCCTCCTCACGACGAGGTTGACGATTCGGCTCCGGTTCGATCCTGATCTTGCGCAACGGCTTTCCTATGTTGGCCATGACATCGCCTCCAGGTCTTCGGGTGGGTCACCTCGGTGGACGTTCACATCCGGATAGAGCTTCGAGAGCCAGTCGGCGATGATCGGTGATTCCGCCCAGAGGTCGAGGATCCGGGCGTTGGAAGCGCGGTAACCACTCTCGTGCTCGATCACGAGGCCGGACAACTCGACCCGTCCCACCACGTCGGGCTTGCCCGGGAACATGGCGCCGACCTCGCTGGGCCGGGAAACTGCGTAGATCCCGCATGGGTGGTCCCATCCCGGTGGCTCGTCGCAGTAGTCACACCAGGCCACGAAGCGCTGGGTGGTCCACTCGCTGACGACACCCCGCAGCACAGAGCCGGTCCATTGCCAGGCGCGCCAGCCCACCATCGCCTCGGGCGACCAGAATTCCTCGGTGGGCTCCTCTGTCTCCGGCATCGCGTGCCACGGCAGCGCGGCCACGGAGCGGGAGATGGCGATCGGCGCCAGGTCTTGGGTCGGCATTTGGATTCGCCGGACCGCTATGAGCAGACCAGCCGAGAGAAGGCTTGCGCCCAGCATCACCAACAAGGCGCCGACTCTAGGCAGACCCGTGGGCAGGGCCACCCCCTCGCCCGGAGTCGGGC
>JBEVIF010000300.1:0-10785 GCA_040510795.1 Acidimicrobiia bacterium | reverse complement strand
CTAGGATCCTCGCCGCCAGGGAAGTCCTGCTCCGACACCGCTGGGCCTCGCGACTGATCGAGACGCGAACGGCGATAAGCCCGACCACGATGCGCTACTTCGACGAGCTGCTCGGTGTGTTGCACGCTGGCGGCTTCTCATACGATCTGGCCCATCACGCCATGCACGCTCTGGGCAGCCGCGGCTTGGGCTTCACTCAGGAACTGTTCGAACCGGAGAACGCGGACGAAGGCGACGAGGACATGACGGAGGCGATGGCCGAGATGGCCGATCAGTTCCCGCATCTGACGGGAATGATGATGGAGGTTGCCCATGACGATCCCGACTCGACATTGGGCTGGTGCGATGACCAGTTCGAATTCGAGTTCGGGCTCGATCTGATCCTCGAGGGCCTCGAGGCGACACGGCAACGGTCGGGATCCTGAAAGCCGATCAGATCGAGCGTCGTAAGCGGCTCCACCTACTGCAATAAGGAGGAACCCCGATGAGACCCAATTCGCGAATGATCGCCTTCACACTCTTCGCCATCGTCACCGTCGAGTTCGGCGGATGGTCGCTGCTGGGCATGTTGACCAGCCAGGGAGCCATCACCGAGTTCGAAGAGCAGTTCTTCCGGGCTGGGCACGCCCATGCCGGGGTACTGCTCACCCTCGCCCTGATCTACTTCGTGCTGATGGACCGGACCGATTTCAGCGAGTCACGCCAACGGCTGCTCGGGCTGACCCTGCTGAGCGGGATCCTCCTCCAATCGGGTGGCTTCTTCCTCCACATGCTCGTCGGCGAAGAAGGGGGGACCTCGACCGGGACCTTGCTAACCCGCATCGGGGCAGTCCTCCTTGCCGTGGCCCTGATCGGCCTGGGAGTAGGGGTCCTCAGGTCAGGCGGCAAACAGCAAAGTCTCCAGGACTCCCCCTCCCCCACCTGACCGAACCTAACTGCCCGACCGGTCCAGCGATTCGCGTTTCTTGATCGAAGCACGCCTGGCCGACAGATTGGCGGTGGCAAAGGCCAGGGCGAAGACCAGGTAGAGGACTGCCACGGAAAGGGTCAACCAGCGGTACTGGGGAACGAGCCCTTGAACCGCGAGAACCGCGAGGGCTGCTGCCAGGAAGAAATACGCCCTGCGATCGTTCATGCCAGCGCTTCCACAAGCAGCGAGAATATCCCGGCAACGATGGCCGCCCCCGGGATCGTGAAGATCCACGCCCACAGCACCCGGCCGGCAACCCGCCAACGCACCGCCGACATACGCCGGGAAGCGCCCACTCCGACGATCGCCCCGGTGATGGTGTGCGTCGTGGAGACCGGGATGCCCTGTGCCGAGGCAAAGAAGAGTGTCGCGGCGGCGGCGCTCTCGGCGGCGACACCACCCGAAGGCTGCAGCTTGGTGAGCTTGAACCCCATCGTCTTCACGATCCGCCATCCGCCGAAGAGGGTCCCTAGCGCGATCGCGGTGTGTGCGGAGAGGACGACCCACAACGGCACTTCGGCATCCGCTGGGAGGCTCCCGACCGCGATGAGGACCGCCAGGATGATCCCCATCGTCTTTTGGGCGTCATTGCCGCCATGTCCCAGGCTGAAGGCGGCCGCCGAAAAGAGCTGACCACGGCGGAAGCCCTTGTTCAACTTCGGCAGGTTCTTCTCGCGGTGAAACACCCATTGGATGATCAGGGTCAACAACAGCCCGATCGCGAGCCCGACCAATGGCGACAAAACGATGAAGGCGCCGATAGTCGCCAGCCCTTCGGATATCAGGACATCGAAACCGCCCCGCACCACGGCCGCCCCTGCCATGCCACCAACGAGGGCGTGCGACGAGCTCGTAGGGAGGCCGAGCCAGAACGTCAACAAGTTCCAGGCGATCGCACCGAGGAGTCCGGCGAAGATCACCCCTACGGTGAGGGCCTCCTGCACAACCACGTCTTTGGCGATGGTGTTTGCCACGTGCGTGCTGAAGATGAGAAAGGCGACGAAGTTGAAAAACGCCGCCCATATCACCGCATAGCGAGGCGATAGCACTCTGGTCGACACCACCGTCGCGATCGAGTTGGCGGCGTCGTGGAATCCGTTGGTGAAGTCGAATGCCAGCGCGACGAGGATGACGATGATCGCGCCGATCTCCATGATCGATGCTCTCTCAGGCCTGCTTGACGACGATCGTCGTGACGATGTTCGTCATGTCCTCGATTCGGTCGAGCACCGCCTCGAGCGACTCGACGATGTCCTTCCATCGGATGACATCGACCGGTTCCATCTCCCCGGAGAAGAGTCGGGCTACGGCTCTTCGGTAGATGCGATTCCCCTCGCTCTCCAGGCCTTCTATCTCGCTGATGATCTGACGGAGGCCTCTCATATCCTCGAAACGGTCGAAGAGCTCGACGATCTTCGAGGCCATCTGCGTGAGCACTTCTACCTGTTCCGGAACCTCGGGGATCAGTTCGGTGATGTTGGTCAGCACCACCATCTCAGACACGTGGTAGATGTCGTCGACCACGTCGTCGATCCCCTGCGCCAACCGCTGGATGTCTTCAGGATCGAACGGGGTGACGAACGTGGAGTCGAGCCTGGTGAGAATGCGCGAGGTGTACTCGTCACCGGCCCGCTCGACCTCCTTGACGGCAACATGGAGCTCTGCCGCATGGGCTGTGTCGGCGAGGACATCGTTGAGCTTGTCTACACAGGTGGCGATGTTCTGCGCTGCCAAGGAGAAATCGTCGAAGAATTCCCGACTGGTGGGGACGATCCTGAATTTCATCGGCGACGGGACGGTAGTTATCGGCCGGCCCCTACGACGAAATTGCCTGGACATCGGCTGTCGAAAAGCGTCAGCCCCGTTCGTCTCTAGTTGGACAGGCCACACCAGGTGGCCGTGCGAAAGGAGACGCAAATGGCCAAGTTCTTGTTCGTCTATCACGGCGGCAGTGCCCCGGAGTCGGAAGAGGAGGGGGCGGCAGTGATGCAGGCGTGGAATGAATGGCTCGACGGTCTTGGCACGGCGGTTGTCGATCAAGGGCACCCGACCGGAGCATCTGCCACCGTCGCGACTGATGGGTCGACTACGCAGGGTGGCGGCGCCAACCCGGTAACCGGTTACTCGATCATCAGCGCAAACAATCTGGAACAGGCACACGTCTTCGCCAAGGACACGCCACAACTGGCGTCGGGCGGAACTATCGAGGTCGCCGAGACACTCGACATGTAGAAGCCGACAGGTGCGCGGGCCGGTCGAGCCGGCCCGTGCCATTGTCGGAGCAATCGCGATGCCCTCGTCTCAATAGGGTCGCCAAGACGCTGATCCGACGATGGAGCGACGCATGAGCTATCCCGACCCCCTCTACATAGCATCGGATGCAACCGTCACCGCAACGATCACGAGAGTCGGAGCCGATCCCGACCTGGTCCGCAATAGCGGGACCGAAGTGCACTACCTGGCCACCGGCGACACAACTGGCGGCCTCTTCGGGCTGTATCGGTGGTCGATAGGCCCGAGTCGGGGCGGGGCGGATCCCCATTTTCACCGAACGATGGCCGAGTCCTTCTACATCCTCTCCGGCACGGTGCGGATCTATGACGGCGAGGAATGGGCCGATGCCGGCGTCGGCGACTTCGTCCACGTCCCACCTGGCGGGATCCACGGCTTCAGCAACGAGTCTGGAGCGCCGGCCTCGATGCTCATCCACTTTGCTCCCGGCGCGCCACGGGAGCAGTACTTCGAAGGTCTCAACCATCTGAACGAGATGTCACCGGAGGAGCGGGCCGAATTCTTCCTGGCTCACGACAACAACTTCCTGGACTGATCGGCTGAAAGCCCGATTCAGGCCCTGGCGACGAGACCGGCTGCGACGTCCACGGCCGCAGCGACGTCGTCGTTCTGGGGATAGAGGAGAGCCCGACCGACGACGAGACCCCGCACCCCCGGGAGTCCGAGGGCCTTCTCCCAGCTGGCGAAGACCTCTTCGTCGGACCCCTGCGGGTCGCCGCCCAACAACAGTGTCGGCAACGTCGTCGACTCCATGACCCGCTCCATGTCATCGACCACCGGGACCTTCAGCCAAGTATGACTGCTCGTCGACCCGAGACCGGACGCAATCCCCACTGACTTGATCACGGCATCCGCCGAGAGGTCGTTTACCAGCTTCCCGGCTTCCCAACCGGACATAAAAGGCTCAACCAATGCCATCAACCCCGATGCGGCGAGCTCGGACACGGCACGCGCCGTGTGCTCGAGGGTCCGCGCCGTTCCCGGATCCTCGAGACCGATTCTGATGAGCATCTTCCCTCCATCGAGGCCCGATTCCGCCAGGGATCGTGCGTCGTAGGCGGTGTATCGGTCATCGAGCTCGAACACCGATCCCGCTAAACCGCCTCGATTCATCGACCCGATGACGATCTTGTCCTCGAGGGCACCCAGCAGGAGCAGATCCTCGACGATGTCCGGGGTCCCCAGGACGCCATCGACCCCGGGGCGCTCGAGTGCCGTCACGAGCCTCTCCAACAGATCCTGGCGATTGGCCATGGCTTGCGGTCTGCCCCGAGCCGCGAGCGCTCCCCGTGCCGGATGGTCGGCGGCAATCAAGACCATCCGACCGGTCAGAGCTCGGCGGGACCGCGCCGCCGCAGCGCGTTCGATCGCACCAGGATCCTCGACTCGCAAGGCCCTGATCTGTTCGATGTCGAGATTCACGCTCACCTCCGCGGCAGAAGGGCCATTACTTCTTCAGTGTCCGGCATTGCCGTCGAGCATTCCAGTCGCGATGCCACGATCGCACCGGCGGTGTTGGCGAACTCCAGCACTCGCTGCAGTGGCCAACCCTCCAAGATCCCGTGGCACAGCGCTCCACCGAATGCGTCACCCGCGCCCAGGCCGTTCACCACCTCGACTTCGACCGGGGGGACCGAGACCAGGCCGGCCGAGTCGAAGCCGAGCACTCCCTCAGCGCCAAGCTTGACGACGGCCGTTGTGGGGCCCCGTTCGAGAAGGGCCCTGCCGGCTCGATTCGGGTCGGTTTCACCGACAGCGACCTCACACTCGGCGAGATTCCCCACGACGATGTCCACGTGCGGCAGTGCGGCAGCGATCTCTTCTGTGGCGTCTCCGACATCGCTCCAGAACTGCTCTCGATAATCGAGGTCGAGGACGGTGAGGCCGGCACCATCCCTCATCCGGAGTGCCTCGTGGTGGGCGGACCGACTGGGCTCCTGGGAAAGACCGGTTGTCGTGATCCAGAACAATCGGGCACCGCCAACGCTCTCCTCATCGAGGTCCTCGGGTCGAATCTCCATGTCGGGCGCTTTCGGATACCGATAGAAAGTGATCGGGAAATGGTCGGGCGGATGGATCTCACAGAAGGTGATGGGTGTCGGCAGCTCCTCGACGGTCGACACGAACTCACTGCTCACCCCAAGCCGCTCGAGCTCTTCGCGAAGGAACCGGCCGAACTCGTCGGCTCCGGTCCGCGAGATCAGAGCCGTTCGCCGACCATGCCGTGCTGCCGCCACCGCCACATTGGCGGCACTCCCTCCGAGAAATCTCCCGAAGCTGGTCACCGATCCCAAGCGAACGCCGGACTGCAGCGGGTAGAGGTCGATTCCCAGTCGACCCATGGAGATGATTTCGAAGCTCATCCCGCTCCCGGGTCGAACACCTCGACCGTCGTGTTGCGGTCGTCGTCGACCACCATGAGCAGACCCGACACCCAGGGGGGCTCGCCGATGTCATGTCCCAGGGAGTGACTGGCGACGGCTCGGAGCAATGGCGAATGGGTCACGGCGACGACGACTTCGGGCCTGTTAGGAATTCGGTCTACGAGACTCCCGGCAAAGGACTCGACGCGGGCTGCGACCGACCTGGCGTCCTCCCCGGGAGGTGAGGGGTGGGCCAGCCACCACCCGATGCGGTCAGGCGAGTCGAAGAAGGTGGGGAAGAACCCGAGCGACGCCACATCCTCGGCCGAAAGACCGTCGACCTGTTCAGCGAGAGCATCGGCGCTGCTCACCATGTTGACCCTCACTCCCGCCAAGTAGAGATCGGGGTTGCGAAGGGCGAACGCCACCTTCGGTCCGATCACCATGCCTCCCGTGTCGATGATGCCTCGAGCCAGATGTGCTGCCGTGTCCATGGCTCGTCGTGTCTCCCCGCTCAGCACGGTGATCGGGCCCAACTCTCGAAGACCGAAGCGTTGTCCGACAGAGAACGCCTGCTCTTCGGCCGCTGCAGTTATCGGCACATCACCACGATGGGAGGTGATCTCGCCGTGTCGCAGGAGGTACAGGCGCACTAGTGGGCCGCTAGCCCTGGCCGGTCATCTTGTCGTACAGCGATGCAGCGTTGAGAGTCTGGATGTGGTCCATCATGTAGCCCTGGCCGATATCGACCGGGTATCGGTCAGCGAAGTTGACTCGTTCGACGGTCTCTTCACGAGTCCATCCCTTGGCGACGGCAGCCGCGACCGCTGATTTCCAATCGAGGAGGTTCGATCTCTGTGTGTCGAGATAGCTCTTGGTGGTGACGGGGCCGTGCCCGGGAAGGATGTGGTCCACGTCCAACCGCCTGATTGTCTCCAGGGCTTCGAGCCACTGGTCGACGTCGGAGGTCATGAGCCATGTCTGGCATTCGCTGAAGATGGTGTCCCCGGTGAACACGACTCTTTCCTCCGGCACATAGACAGCCAACTGCCCCGGTGTGTGCCCCGGGGTGTGGATCAGCTCGAACGTGTGGTCGCCAACCCGTAGGGTCAGGTCCCCGTCAAAGACGATCGAGCCCTTGTTCGGATCGGCGTAGTACTCCTCGCGATCCGGGAATATCGCCTCACCCTCGGGGTCGTCCGTCGGGATCGCCTCCGCCGCGTAGGCGAAAGGATCGAGGTCGGGAGTCACGACCATGAAGTTCTCGTACAGGCCACGGTGGTTGACGACGGTCCCGGAGCCCTTGAAGTAGTAGTTGCCGAAGATGTGATCGACGTGGTGCTCCGTGTTGATCAGATAGCGGATCTCACCATGGCCCTCGGCCTGGCGACGCATCTCGACGGCCCTGGTGGGCAGCTGCGGGGTATCCACCACCACCACCCCGTCGCTGGTCACCACGTATCCCGGATTGCAGCCTCGGAGGCCGGTCTCGACGAATACGTTCTCGGTGGCTTGGTCCATGATCGACTCCCTCTTCGAGGATCACTGGGTGGCGGTGAGCCCGCCATCGATGGTGAGTATCTGACCGGTGATGAACGACGAGGCCGCGCTGGAGAACAGCAGAACGGCGCCCAACAGATCGTCCGTGGTCCCCACCCGCCCGAGGGGGATCCGCGACATGATCCTCGCCTTGAACTCCGGGTCGCCGAGAAGAGACGCCACCTGGGGCGTATCGACGAAGGTGGGAGAGATGGCGTTGACGGTGACGCCGTGCTTGGCCCATTCGGTTGCCCACTGCCTGGTGAGAGCATCGATTGCCCCCTTGGCGGCCACATAAGCCGAGTATCCGGCGTTGATGCCCAACTGCCCGCGAACCGAGGAGATGTTGACGACACGGCCGCCCTCGCCTTGCGTCACCATCTGGCGCACTGCGGCCTGTGTTGGTAGGAGCGTGCTGCGGACGTTGAGCTCCATGATCCAGTCCCAGTCGTCGCCTGGATACTCCTGGGCTTCATGCAACACGTCTCCGGCACCGCCGCCGATGGCATTGACGATGATGTCGACCCTCCCCAGCCCTGCCACCGTCTCGTCGATCGCCCGTTGCGCCTCTTCAGGGTCGGTGGCGTCGGCCGAGATCGCCAGAGCCCGCCCACCTGATGTGGTGACCCGGGCCGCGGCCTGGTCGACACGCTCCTTCGATCGTCCTACCACGGCGATGGCCGCTCCCGCATCCGCCAGGCCCTGCGCCAACGCGGATCCGATGGCGCCTCCCCCGCCGGGAATGATCGCAACCCGTCCGCTGAGGTCGAACATCTCAGTCACTTCGCACGCCCTTCGTCGCCGCCATGCATCGCCTCCCACACCCGTTCCGGAGTGAGCGGCAGGTCCTTGATCACAACCCCAGTCGCCTGACTCAGAGCCGCCGCAATGGCAGGCGATGTCGCCAGTAGTCCGCCCTCGCCGCTTCCCTTGGCTCCACCGGGCCCGGGACCGTCTCCATTCTCGACCAGCACCGACTCCATGGTGGATGGCATGTCCTTGAACGTGGGGATTCGATAGTCGAGCGCTCCCAGGTTCACGATCCGCCCATGCTCGTCGAGGATCAGATGCTCCATGAGGGTATGACCGAGACCCATCACAGCAGCACCCTCGTCCTGCATCTCGACATGTTGAGGGTTGATGGCCTTTCCGACATCGGCGACCGTGATGTGCTTGACCAGTTCGAAATCACCGGTCTCGAGGTCAACCGACACCTCGGACGCGGTGCAGGACACCTCGTAGAACGAGGCCGGTCCGCCCAATGGGTGGTTTGCGTCTCCCTCACCCCTCTGTGAGCCAGTGACGATGATCTCACCGGGGACCGCGCCAAACACATCGCTCAATACCTCGGGGAGCGTGTAGACGGCACCATCGACGGACACCTGGCCGGGGGTGAAGACGACATCCTCGACCGAAACGTGATGATGATCGGCGGTCTTGCCCCTCAGATCCGCAATCGCCTTTTGGCAGGCGTCCACCACCGCGCTCCCCATGAACACGGTCGACCGGCTCGCCGATGTCGAGTAGTCGAATGGGACAACTGCTGTGTCGCCCATAACGAGGGACACCCGTTCCATCGGCACACCGAGATTCTCGGACACCAGTTGGGTGAGGATGGTCCGGGCGCCCTGACCCATGTCCGAGGTGCCGGCGATCAGCGAGAGGCTCCCGTCATGGAGGATGCGGAGGATGCAATACGACGCACCGGCAGTGGCAGACGCCTTCAACCCAACGGAGATGCCTCGGCCATGACCCGGCAACAAGGGCTGTCCCCAGCCCACCTTCTCTGCGGCGATGTTCAGGGCCTGGCGCCAGTCTCCGTCGGCGGGTCGATCGCCGGGCACTATCTCCTCCCCGCGCCCGGCCAGGTTCAGCAGCCTGATATCGACCGGGTCGATCTTCAGAGCCCGGGCCGCGGCATCCATCTGCGACTCGATCGCCCATGTCATCTGGGGGGCGCCGAAGCCACGAAATGCGGTGCTCGGAGTGGTGTGCGACATGAGGCCACGAACGACGGCCCTCACCGCCCCGACCTTGTAAGGCCCCGCAGCGAAGTAGCTGCTCTTGCTGATCACCCGTGGTGCGATGTCGGCATACGCGCCCATCATGAAGTCCTCGATGGCATCGATGAAGACGAGCCGGCCATCTCGAGTGAAACCGGTGCGGAGCTGGAGCCGGGCATTGGTGCGGCGGACCGCCTGGAAAGTCTCCTCGAGTGTGAGGACGAGCCTTACCGGGCGTCCCAACTCGAGGGCGATCATGGTGACGAGGGGCTCGTATTTTGGGAATCCCTTGCCCCCGAACCCGCCACCTGGGTCCGGGGCGTGGACGCGGACTTTCGAGATGGGGAGATCGAGCAGGCTCGCCAACGTTCCCTGAAGGAAATAGGGATGTTGGATAGAGCTCCATACCGCTACTCCCCCGGCCTCCGGAGCCGCAGCGAAAGCGTGCGGCTCGATGGAGAAGTGAGTCACCATGGGGAAGGTGTACGTCTCCTCGATCACTACATCGGCCTCGGTCGAGTCGACGTCGCCCCAGCCCCAGTCCCAGCGTTGCCTGATGTTGCTGTCGGCCAACGGGTCGTCACCGGAGCGGAGCCCGGGGTCCACGACCAGCGGCGACTCCGGATCGAGGGCGTCGTCGATCGAGTAGACGCCGGGGAGCTCCTCGTACTCGACCCGGACCGCGGCCGCGCCCTCTGCGGCCGCCTCCTTGCTGACCGCTACGACGGCCGCCAGCGGCTCTCCGTGATATTTCGTCTCACCTGTGGCAATGACTGGCCGATCGGCAAAGCGTGGCCCGAACCGTGGGACCGGGTCGGGGAGATCCTCGGCGGTGAACACCCGAACGACCCCTTCGATCCCGGCCGCCCCTGCGGTATCGATCTTCTGAATAGCGGCATGACCACAATCGAGATGGACAAGGGCGACGTGCAGGACGTCCTCGATGACGATGTCCGCGGCGAAACGCTGGGCACCGGTCACCCGGTCAGACCCGCCCACCCTCGGGGCAGAGATCCCCAAACCCGCCTCGCTCATGTTGCACCGTCCCCACCGGCGGTGGCCATCACCGCCGCGCAGATACGTGTGTATCCGCCACACCGGCAAAGGTTGCCCGACAAACCCTCCCGGACCTCGGGCTCTGTGGGCCGGGGGACCCGCTCCAACAGGGCGGTGGCCGCAACGACCATCCCGGGGATGCAGAAGCCGCATTGGATCGCGCCGGTGGCGAGAAAGCTCTCCTGGAGCGGCGTCATGCCGTCGGCGCCGATGCCCTCGATAGTCGTGATCACCGACCCGTCGGTCTCGATGGCGAGCACCAGGCAGGAGTTCACCGGCTCGCCATCGAGGATCACGGTGCAGGCCCCACACTCTCCTTCGGCACAGCATTCCTTGGCCCCGGTCAGCTCGAGTCGAGTCCGGACCATCTCCAGAAGCGTCGTGGACGGGCTGACCCTGACCGTTCGCCTGGAGCCATTCACCGTCAATGTGATCCCGGACTCGGTGTGGCTCATGGCGCCGCTTCCAACTCGACGGACGCCGCCTGAAGGGCTCTTCTCGAGTGCACCTGGAGCATGGCTCGCCGGTATTCGGCACCGGCACGAACGTCGCTGATCGGGCT